>JAZFTA010000053.1:0-10211 GCA_036446415.1 Rhodospirillales bacterium
GCAGTATCTGGTCCACGGCGGCGCCGCCAACGCCAGGGAGTTCCTGAAATTCGCGGCCCATCTGACCGGTTTCGAGGTTTCCTGGCTTGAGCCCAGGCCGATCCTCAGGGCCGGTCTTTACTGGCCGGGCCTGGACGGAGATCTGGACCTTGCGGCGGTCCGCGAAAACTGGCGGCCGGGAGCCCCGGTGGCGGCCCTGGTTTTTTACCGGGCCCTGGTCCAGGCCGGAAATTTGCAGGCTCCCGACGAACTCATCGGCGGGCTTGCCGGGGCCGGGCTAAACCCCCTGCCCATGTTCGTTTCCAGCCTCAGGGACGAAGTCGCGGCGGCGACCCTGGAAAATGTTTTGAGCGAGCAGCCCGCCGATGTGGTTCTCAACTCGACCGGTTTCGCCGTATCGGCCCCCGGCGCCGCGTTCAGGGGCTCTCCCTTCGCCGGCAGTCCGGTCATACAGGTGGTGTTCGCGGGCTCCAGCCGCGACGCCTGGGCCGCCGGGACCAGCGGCCTGGCGGCGCGGGACATAGCCATGAACGTGGCCCTGCCCGAGGTTGACGGCAGGATCATAAGCCGCGCCGTCTCCTTCAAGGGATTGAAGGAGCGCGATGATAGCTGCGAGACCGACATCGTTTCATATGATCCCGATCCGGGCCGCGTCCGCTTCGTCTCGGAACTTGCCGCCAACTGGGCGAGGCTGGCCGGGACCCCGGCCGCCGAGCGCCGGGTGGCGCTGGTTCTGGCTAACTATCCCAACCGCGATGGGCGGATCGGCAACGGCGTCGGGCTGGACACCCCGGCGGCCACCGTCCATGTGCTAAAGGCCATGGCCGGGGCCGGTTACAGGGTCGGATCCATCCCCGATAGCGGAGATGAACTGGTCCGAAGGCTGCAACAGGGGCCGACCAACGATATCAAGGCGCTGGCCGGACGCGAGGTGGCCGAGAGGCTCCCCCTGGACGAGTACGATGAGTATTTCGCCGCCTTGGCCCAGGTGGTGCGGGACAAGGTCATCGATCGCTGGGGGAAGCCCGAGGACGATCCATTTTTCAACGGCGGCGCCTTCGCCGTTCCGGCCTTTGTCTGTTCCAACATCGCCGTCGGCCTGCAGCCGGCGCGGGGCTATAACATCGACCCAGCGTCCAGCTATCACGACCCCGACCTGCCTCCGCCGCACGGCTATCTCGCTTTTTACGCCTGGTTGAGGGGCCGCTTCAAGGCCCACGCCGTGGTCCACATGGGAAAACACGGCAACCTTGAATGGCTGCCCGGCAAGGCCCTGGCGCTGTCGGAAGAATGTTTCCCCGAAGCCGCCTTCGGCCCCATGGTCAACCTCTATCCATTTATCGTCAACGACCCCGGCGAAGGCGCCCAGGCCAAGCGCCGGGCCCAGGCGGTCATCATCGACCACCTGACGCCGCCCTTGACCAGGGCCGAAAGCTACGGACCCCTGCGCGACCTTGAACAACTGGTCGATGAATATTACGAGGCGGCCGGCGTCGATCCGCGCCGCCTGAAGGTGCTGAGGCGCGATATTCTGGAGCTCTGCCAATCGTCCGGACTGGCCGCCGATCTGGGCATGGTCCCCGGCGACGATAACGGCGAGTCCCTGAAGAAACTCGACAACCACCTGTGCGAATTGAAAGAGATGCAGATCAGGGACGGCCTGCACATTTTCGGCCAATCGCCTGTAGGCGGTCAGCTCGACGATCTGCTGGCCGCCCTGGTCCGCGCCCCGCGCGGCAACGCCGGTTTCGAAGCTTCCCTGCACCGGTCCCTGGCCTTGGATTTAGGTCTCGGCTTCGATCCCCTGGACTGCGAGATGGCCGAACCGTGGAGGGGGCCGAGGCCGGAGGCCCTGGCATTGGACGGCCCCTGGCGGACCATGGGCGATACGGTCGAGCGTTTGGAGGGGCTGGCCCTGCAACTGATATCCGGCCAACGGGCCTGCGAGCCTCAATGGAAGGCCGCCGGAGCCGTCCTTGAACACCTGGAAAGTGACATCCGCCCGGCCGTCGAGTCGTGCGGCGAGCTGGAGATCCGGGGCCTGCTTGGTGGCCTCGACGGCCGCTTCGTGGAGCCGGGCCCGTCCGGGGCGCCGAGCCGGGGGCGCATAGACGTGCTGCCGACGGGCCGCAACTTCTATTCGGTGGACACCCGCACGGTGCCGACCCCGGCGGCCTGGACGCTGGGCTGGAAGTCGGCGTCATTACTGGTGGAGCGTCACATGCAGGACCACGGGGCGTGGCCCAGAAGCATGGCGATCACCGCCTGGGGCACGTCGAACATGCGGACCGGCGGCGACGACATCGCCCAGGCCCTGGCCCTGATGGGGGTCCGTCCGGCCTGGGACCCAGCCAACCGCCGGGTCACCGGCTTTGAGATAATGCCCCATTCCGTACTCGGCCGGCCCAGGGTCGACGTGACGCTCAGGGTCTCGGGCTTCTTCCGCGACGCCTTTCCGGCCATCATCGATCTCTTCGATTCCGCGGTCCGGGCCGTCGCCGCCCTGGACGAGCCCAATGACATCAACCCCTTAAGGGAAAGCGTTGAATCAAAAACTGAAGAGTTGAAAGACCAGGGGATGTCCGAGCGCGAAGCCCTGCGCCAGGCCGGATACCGGGTTTTCGGCTCCAAGCCCGGGTCTTATGGGGCCGGCTTGCAGGCCCTGATCGACGAGAAGGGCTGGCGGACCGAAGCCGACCTGGCCCGGGCCTACATCGCCTGGGGCGGCTACGCCTATGGGGCGGGAAGCGGCGGCGAGGCCGCCCATGGACTGTTCGAGGGCCTTCTTGAGACCGTCGAGGCGGTCGTCCAAAACCAGGATAACCGCGAACACGACCTTCTCGATTCCGACGACTACTATCAGTTCGAGGGCGGGATCGCGGCCGCCGTCGGCCACCTGTCGGGGGCCATGCCGGCGGTCTATCATCCCGACCATTCCCGTCCCGAAACCCCCAAGGTGCGCACCCTGGATGAGGAAATAGCCCGCGTCGTGCGGGCCCGCGTGGTAAATCCCAAGTGGATTCAAGGGGTTATGAGGCACGGTTACAAGGGCGCTTTCGAAATGGCCGCTACCGTGGACTATATGTTCGCTTTTGCCGCCACCGCCAAGTGCGTAAAGGACCATCACTTCGACGCCGTGTTCGACGCCTATCTCGCCGACCAGGAGGTCAGGGACTTTTTACAAGAAAGCAACCCGGCGGCCTTGAAGGAAATGAGCGAAAAGCTGCTCGAGGCCCAGGAACGCGGCCTATGGCGGCCCCGGCTCAACAGCGCCCATGATTCCCTGGTCGAATACGCCGGCCAGGCTTAGCGGGCCAGGCTTAGCGGACGATGGTCTTAAAATTGGCGGCCTTGCGGGTCTCGGAACGCAGGCGGACGGTGAGCACCTTCAAAAGACGGCTGACAATAGGGTCCGAGCGTTTCATCCGCTCGTTAAGGTCATCCTGTCCGATCACCAAAAGAACGGCGGGCTTTACCACCCTGGCGGTGGCGGCCCGGGGCTCGTTGTCGATCAGGGCCATTTCCCCGATCAAGGCCCCCTTGCCGACGACGGCGACGACGGCCAGTTCGTCCTCGCCCACTTTTTTGGAAATCTCTATCTGTCCCGATTCGACGATGTAGGCGTTATCGCCCGCTTCGCCTTCGCGGAACACCCTTTCTCCGGCCTTGAAGGTCTTGCGTTGGATGTCCGTGTCTGCCAATTCTCTCGGTCCAGTTATCCCGATAGGCTCTAAGTTATTGTATGGAACATAATAACATTCAATATGCCTTTTCTCCAACCCGCCTTAACAACAATTCGGAGGGGCCATGACCGACAGCGACAACCAACGCCACGCCGCCAAGATGGCCAAGAAAAAAGCGGCCCGAGACTCGATCATGGCGGCCAAGGAGGACGGCGAAAAGGGCCTTGTCATAGTCCACACCGGCCCCGGCAAGGGTAAGTCGACCGCCGCCTTCGGCATGGCCCTGCGCTGTATCGGCCATTCCATGAAGGTCGGCGTCGTGCAGTTCATCAAGGGCGCCTGGGACACCTCCGAGCGACGGGTTTTCGAGGGTTTCGGCGACTTGGCGACGTTCAAGGCGATGGGCGAGGGCTTCACCTGGGAGACCCAGGACAGGGACCGCGACATAGCCGCCGCCGCCAGGGCCTGGGACGAGGCCAGGGTAATGCTTTCGGACGGAAGCTATTCGATGGTGGTCCTCGACGAGCTTAACCTGGTCCTGCGCTACGGCTATCTGGAATTCACCGAGGTCGCCAAGGCCCTGGACCAAAGGCCGCCCCTGATGCATGTCGTCGTCACCGGCCGCGGCGCGCCGAAGGAATTGATCGAGCGGGCCGACCTGGTGACCGAGATGAAGGCCCTGAAGCATCCTTTCAAGTCCGGCGTCAAGGCCCAGCCGGGAGTGGAGTTTTAATGGGCCTCGGTTTGAAGTAATATGGCCCGACCATTTATTGGGACTTAGCCCATGAAAAGAACCATCTCTTTTTTCGCATCCGGGTTGACGGTTTTTGTCCTGGCCTCTTGCGCCGACATAAAAAGCGATCCCGCCACCCTGCCCCAGGACCTGGTTAACAGGGCGGTTGCCACCGTCGAGCGTTTTAAGACGACGCCTGAACTTTCCGCTTTCAATGAACTGGTCGGCGAAGCCCGCGCCGTGGTCGTCCTGCCGACGGTCCTAAAGGCCGGCTTCATCGGCGCCGGCGAGGCCGGACACGGGTTGCTGCTGGTGCGGACCGCCGGAAATTCCCCTGGAAACCCGTGGAGCCAGCCCGCCTTCTACACCATGGGCGGGGCCAGCTTCGGCCTGCAGGCGGGAATCCAGGAGGGTGAGATCGTACTGATAATCCGTTCCGAGAAGGCCTTGCAGGCGGTGCTGTCCCATCAGCTTAAACTGGGCGGCGATGTGGGCATTACGGTCGGTATGCTGGGGGCCGGGGCCGAGGCCTCGACCACCACCAATCTCGGGGCCGACATAATCGCCGTCTCCTACTCCGTTCTCGGCGTTTTCGGAGGGATTTCCCTGGAAGGCTCGGTGCTGGCCCGGCGCAACGATTTCAACGAAGCCTATTACGGGGCCGGGGCGACGCCCAGGTCCATAGTCATAGAAGGAAGATTCGCCAACCCCGGGACCGATAAGTTGAGGTCCGCCCTTGCCGGCATTTAGCGGCAATCCGGCCCGGACCCTGATGGTTCAGGGAACCGGCTCGGACGTCGGAAAATCGCTGCTGGTGGCCGGAATGTGCCGGGCTTTCATGCGCCGGGGGCTAGCGGTGCGCCCCTTCAAGCCGCAGAACATGTCCAACAACGCGGCGGTCACCGGCGACGGCGGCGAGATAGGCCGCGCCCAGGCCTTGCAGGCCCAGGCCGCCGGCGTTCCTCTTTCCGTTCACATGAATCCGGTGCTCCTCAAGCCGCAGTCGGAAACCGGGGCCCAGGTGGTAGTCCAGGGCCGGGCCGAGGGGACGGCCGGAGCCGGTGAATACCACCGCCTGAAACCCTCTCTCCTGCCCAGGGTAATGGACAGTTTCCGCAAAATATCGGCCGGCGCCGACCTTGTCCTGGTCGAGGGCGCGGGCAGCCCGGCGGAAGTGAATCTCAGGGAATCCGACATCGCCAACATGGGCTTCGCCGAGGCGGCGGATGTCCCGGTGGTCCTGGTCGGCGACATCGAGAGGGGCGGCGTGATCGCCTCCATGGTCGGCACCCACGCCCTGCTGTCGGCAAGCGAGCAGGGCAGGATAAAGGGTTTCATCGTAAACAAGTTCCGCGGCGATCCGGCCCTCTTCGACGAGGCCATGGTCCTGATAGCCGAGCGCACCGGCTGGCCCGGCTTCGGCCTGGTGCCGTTCTTCGCCGACGCCGCCCGGCTGCCCAAGGAGGACGCCATGGCCCTGGACAACCAGACCCGCGCCATCGTTCAAGGGCCGTCCGCCGGGCCGCCAATCAGGATCGCCGTGCCCCGGTTGGCCCGCATCGCCAACTTCGACGACCTGGACCCGCTGATCTCCGAGGACGACGTCGCCGTTGAGATAGTCGAGGCCGGCTCGGCCCTTCCCGGCGACGCCGACCTTATCGTGCTGCCCGGCTCCAAGTCGGTGCTGGCCGACCTTGAGTTCCTTAAAGCCCAGGGCTGGGACGTGGATATCCAGGCCCATGTCCGGCGCGGCGGGATGGTGGTCGGCCTGTGCGGCGGCTATCAGATGCTGGGCCGCTCCCTAAGCGATCCCCATGGGATCGAAGGCCCCGCCGGCGAGGCCGAAGGCCTCGGATTTTTCGACATTAAAACCGTGATCGAGGGCGAAAAGACCCTGCGCCGGGCAAAAGGCGTCGAGGCCACGACCGGGCAGCCGGTCGATGGCTATGAAATGCACATGGGTGTAAGCAGGGGGGTGAGCGAGTCCGGCAAGGAAAGCCGTCACTGGCTTGTCCTCGAGGATGGCGGCGAAGAAGGCTCGCTATCTGATGATGGGAGAATAATGGGTAGCTACCTGCATGGCATTTTCGCCGCCGACGGATTCCGTCACGCTTTTCTTCAATCGATCCGCCGGGGCCGTCAACAGGGTCCCGGTTTCGGCCGGGCCGTTGAGCGGACCCTGGACGGGCTGGCCGGCCACCTGGAAGAACACCTGGACCTGGACGGTCTGCTGGGTGTAGCTCAACCAGGCAGACTGTAACGGATCACCGCCAGGGCGGTTACCCACATGCCGTTTATCAGGCAGGCCACCATGAAAAGGTAAAGGGCCAGACTGATGTCCTTGGGTCCGGCCCTGGCGGTGCCGTCGCCGATCCACGGGTCGCTGACGGTCCGGTTCGCGTAGCGGCGCGGACCGGCCAGGGCCAGTCCCAGCGCCCCGGCCATCGCCCCCTCCGGCCAGCCGGCGTTGGGCGAGCGGTGTTTGGCGGCGTCGCGCAGCATTACCCTGACCGCCGCCACCGGCTTTGATTTAGGAGTGAACAGGGCGGCCATGGCGATGAACAGTCCGGAAAGCCGGGCCGGTATCAGATTGAGAATGTCGTCCAGCCGGGCCGCCGTCATTCCGTAGGCGCGGTACTGCTCAGAGGTGTGGCCGATCATGGAGTCCATGGTGTTCACCGCCTTGTAGACCAGCAGGCCGGGAAATCCGAACAGCAGGTACCAGAACACCGGCGCCACCACGCCGTCCGAGAAATTCTCGGCCAGCGATTCTATTGCCGAACGGGCTACCCCGTGTTCGTCCAACAGGGACGGATCGCGGCCGACGATCCTGGAAACCTCACGGCGGCCGGCCTCGGTGCTTTCGTTTGAAAGGGCATGGCCGACGGCCCGCACGTGGTCGTAAAGGGAGCGCTGGGCCAGCAAGGCGACCAGCCCGGCCAACTCGACGATCCAGCCGAAGTCGTGGTTCTGGGTAAGCCAGGCGACGGCCCAGCCGGCGGCCAGGCAAATCACGATAACCAAGGCCGCCGCCAGAAAACCGCGGATCGCGCGGTCGGCCTGGGAGCGGTGGGGGCGGTTGAGCTTTTTGTCGAGGAATTCGACCAGGCCGCCGATGATCTCGACCGGGTGGCGCACCCTGCCTGAAAGGATGCGCGAGCCGCCGATGGCGGCGTCCAGAATCAGGGCGATCAGCATAAAAACCAGCGGGTCTATCCCGCCGCCGTTGCCGGCCAAGCCAAAAGTAAACATGGCCCGAAGTTTGGGCGGGCCTGAACGGCTCGTCAATGGCGGGCTACAATTTCCAGGACAATGCCTGTATAGTCCCTTACCTGTTGTTTCCCGCCCGAAGGCAAGGACCAGGCGGCAAGATACTTAAAAACGCTCGAAGGCAAGGACCAAGCGCTATGAACGGCAATACTTCCGGTAAAACCACCGGCAAGACCGGCATAATGATCTGCGGCCACGGAAGCCGCGATGTGGACGCCATACGCGAATTCCAATCCCTGGCCCGCCACCTTACCGACAGGTTCCCCGGCTACGATGTGGACAGCGGCTTTTTGGAGTTTGCCAAGCCGATGATCCGCGACGGACTGGAGGCCTTGAAGGAACGCCGCGCCGAGAGGATAATTTGCATCCCGGCGATGCTGTTCGCGGCCGGCCACGTAAAGAACGACCTGCCTTCCGAGGTCAACGATTTCGCCGCCGAAAACCCCGCTATCGAGGTGTTGTACGGCCGCGATCTCGGCGTCGAGGTCAGGCTTCTGGCGGCGGCGAAAGAAAGGATCGAGGCAGCCGAAAAGGAATCGGACAACGATTTAAGCCGCCCCGATACGCTGTTGATGGTGGTCGGGCGCGGCACCAACGATCCGGACGCCAATTCCAACGTCACCAAGGTAGCGCGTATGCTGTGGGAGGGCTTGGGAATGGGCTGGGCCGAGACCAGCTATTCAGGCGTCGCCTATCCGCTGGTCGACGCCGGGTTGGAGCGGGCCGTCAAGCTGGGCTTCAAGAGGATCATAGTCTTTCCCTATTTCCTGTTCACCGGGGTCCTGGTCAAGCGCATCTACGCCTGGGCCGACGAGGCGGCCCAAAAATTTCCCCAAATAGAGATTCTGAAGGCCGGATACCTGAACGATCACTCCCATGTAATCGACTGTTTCGCCGAAAGGGTGGAAGAGGTTTTCAGCGGCGACAACAATATGAACTGCCAGCTTTGCAAGTACCGCGAACAGATCATCGGTTTCGAGGGCGACGCCGGTCAGCCCCAGGCCGGCCACCATCATCATGTGCGGGGCATCGGCGCCGACCAAGACCACCATCACCACCACCATCATCACGGCGACGGCGGGGAAGGTTGAGGGCCGGGCAATGTTCGATTATGTGCGCGACCCTCGGGAAATCTACCGGCGCTCCTTCGACGCCATCAGCGCCAGGACCGACCTGAGCGGCGTTCCCGGGGCCATGGCTCCGCTTGTCCTTCGTCTAATCCACGCTTCCGCCATGCCCGAAATCGTCAAAGACCTGTGGTACAGCATCGATGCCATGACCGCCGGGCGCCAGGCCCTGAAAGACGGGGCCCCGGTGCTGGTCGATTCTTCCATGGTGGCGGCCGGCATCATCGGCTCGCGCCTGCCGGCTGAAAACCAGGTCGTATGCACCCTCGACCGGGTGGACCCGGCGACCGTCGTCAACGACACCCGTTCGGCCCGCGCCGTCGAGCTGTGGCGGGACCGCCTCGAAGGCTCGGTGGTGGCCATAGGCAACGCGCCGACGGCGCTGTTCCGCCTGCTCGAGATGCTGGCCGACGGGGCCCGGCCGCCGGCCTTCATCGCCGGCTTCCCGGTCGGTTTCGTTGGGGCCGCCGAATCCAAGCAGGCGCTGATCGAACACGCCGGTTCCATCCCTTACGTGACCCTGAAGGGACGGCTGGGCGGCAGCGCCCTGGCGGCGGCGGCGGTCAACTCTCTGGTGGAAGAAAACGAATGACCCCGTGGCTTTATGTTATCGGCATCGGCGAGGAGGGGATCGATACTTTAAGTCCCGCCGCCAGGGCCTTGATCGCAACGGCCGAAGTCCTTGTCGGCGGCGAACGTCACCTGGCTAAAGTTCCCGAAAGCGGGGCGGAACGCCTGACCTGGAGCGGCGGCCTGTCCCATGCCGTCGAAGAGATATCAAAACGCTTAGGCAAAAGGGTGGCGGTGCTGGCTTCCGGCGATCCCTTCGATTACGGCATCGGGGCCGTACTTGTCCGCCACTTCGAGGCCAAGGAAATGACCGTCGTTCCGGTCCCCGGAGCCTTTTCCCTGGCCTGCGCCCGGATGGGCTGGCCGCGCCCCGACGTCGAGACCATAACCCTGCACGGACGGCCCCTGGAAAGCCTCAACCTGTTCCTGGCGCCCGGCGCCCGGCTGCTTATCCTGAGCCGGGGCGGCGACACCCCGGGCCGGGTCGCCGCCCTGTTGGAGGACCGGGGCTTTGGCGAAAGCCCGATGACGGTGCTCGAGCACATGGGCGGGCCGGACGAGAAGCGGATCGAGGGCGTCGCCCAATCCTGGGACCATCCCCGGTGCGCCGACCTCAACACCATAGCCGTCGAATGCGTGGCCGGGGCTAATGTCATATGTCTGTCGCGTGTCCCCGGCCTGCCCGAAGAGGCCTTCGAGCACGACGGCAAGATCACCAAGCGCGAAGTCCGGGCCGCGACCCTGGCCCGCCTCATGCCGTTGGGGGGCCAGGTCCTGTGGGACGTCGGGGCCGGGTCCGGGTCGATCGCCATCGAATGGATGCGGGCC
>JAZFTA010000054.1:0-5509 GCA_036446415.1 Rhodospirillales bacterium
GGATTCCAACATCGCCCAGTACCTCTGGCTGAGGCTTCTCGCGAGGGACAACAAAAACATCTGTTGCGTCGGCGACGACGATCAATCCATCTACTCGTGGCGGGGCGCCGAGATCGGCAATATCCTGAGGTTCGAAAAGGATTTTCCGGGCGCCCTGGTGGTCCGGCTCGAGCGCAACTACCGCTCGACGGGACACATACTGGCCGCTGCTTCCGGGCTGATCGCCCATAACCGGGGCCGGCTCGGCAAGACCCTGTGGACGGAGGGGGGCGAGGGCGCCAAGGTCCTGGTCAGAGGCGTTTGGGACAGCCCCGGCGAGGCCCGCGCCGTTTGCGATATAATCGAGACCCTGCAGGCCAGGGGAGACGCCCTCAACTCCATGGCGGTGCTGGTCCGCACCGGCGCCCAGACCCGTGAATTCGAGGAACGGTTGATAGCCACATACGTTCCCTACCGGGTGATCGGCGGCCAGCGATTTTATGAGCGCCTGGAAATCCGCGACGCCGTCGCCTACCTGCGGCTGATCAATCAGCCCGGCGACGACCTGGCCTTCGAGCGCCTGGTAAACACCCCCAAGCGTGGCCTGGGCAAGGTGAGTGTCGAAGCCTTGCGGATCAGGGCGCGGCTCGACGGCGTCTCCATGACCTCGGCGGCGGGCCGGATGGCCGAAGGGGGCGGGTTGAAAACGTTGAAGCCACGGGCCGGCGCCTCGCTTGGGGCCTTGATGGCCGATTTCGAGCGTTGGCGCCAAATGCGCCAAACCATGCCTCCGGCCCAACTGGCCAATGAAGTGCTCGACCAGTCAGGATACCTGGCCATGTGGCGCGACAACAAGTCGCCCGACGCGCCGGGCAGGGTCGACAACCTGAAGGAGCTTATCGTGGCCCTGGAGGATTTCGATTCGCTTCAGGGTTTCCTCGATCACGTCAGCCTGGTCATGGACAACGAGGAAACGCAGGCCACCGACCGGGTCTCCCTGATGACCATGCACGCCGCCAAGGGCCTCGAGTTCGACACCGTCTTCCTGGCCGGATGGGAAGACGGCCTGTTCCCTCATCTCAGGGCTCTCGACGATGACCTTTCGGGCGGCCTGGAGGAGGAACGCCGCCTCGCCTACGTCGGCCTGACCAGGGCGCGGAGCCGGGCCATAGTTTCCTTCGCCGCCAGCCGGCGCATTTTCGGCCGCTGGCAAAGCGCCCTGCCGTCCAGTTTCATCAATGAACTGCCCGCCGAAAACGTCGAGCGTGAAATCGACCCCGGACTATACGGGTCCGGTTCCCGGTCCGGCGGAACCATGGGTTTGCGCGAAGATATCGCCTTGTTCGCAAAGCCCGCCGGGGGCTGCGGCGAGGCCCGTTTCGAGCCCGGCACGCGGGTCTTCCATCAGAAGTTCGGCTATGGGCGGGTCATCTCGAGTGACGGCGGAAAACTTGAAATAGCCTTCGACAAGGCGGGCTGCAAGAAGGTGATGGACAGCTACGTCAAGGCGGCCTGAGGTAATGAAGGCGGACGGAAAACTTGAACTCCCCTGGCGGATCGAGGCCGCCGTAAGCGTCGATACGGTGCAGGCCTTCGAGGCCGTGCTGGAGCCCTTTTGCGAGGCCATTTCCTGGTTCGTCACCGAGACCGGTAATGGATGGCATATCGAGGGGTTTTGCCAGCAAAAGCCGGACCCCGACGCCCTGGCCAAGGTGGTCTCGGAGGCCGCCGGGGGGCTCGGCGTCGCCGCCCCTAACGTTCTGATCAACCGGGTCAAGCCCCGCGACTGGCTGGCCGACAACCTCCTGATGTTTCCGCCCATCGAGGCCGGACGCTATTTCATCCACTCGACGCATTATAACGACCCGGTCCCGCCGGGACGGACCGGCCTGACGCTTAATCCCGGCATGGCCTTTGGCAGCGGCGAGCACGCAACGACCAGGGGATGCCTTATGGCCTTTGACTGGCTGGCCGATGACCGGCGCTTCGGGCGTGTGCTGGACATGGGGGCCGGTTCGGGAATCCTGGCCATTGCCGCCGCCCGGACCTGGGGGGCCAAGGTTATAGCCGCCGATTCCGATCCCAAGGCGGTAATGGTCAGCGCCCAAAACGCCAGCCTCAACGGGATATCGGACCTTGTCAGGGCGGTTGAAAGCGACGGTTACGGGGCCGGCGAAATAGTCAAGGGCCGTCCCTTCGACCTGATCGCTTCCAACATCCTGGCCAACCCGCTGATCAGCATGGCCGGCGACCTGTCGGCCTCGCTGGCCGGGGGCGGCGTAGCCGTGCTGGCCGGTTTTTACCAAAGGGACGGCGAGGACGTGCTGGCCGCCCACCGTAGCCACGGCCTGAAACCGATCAAGCGCATCGACATCGAAGACTGGCGGACGCTGGTCCTTGAGGGTCCGGACACAAGCTAGGGACTGGCGGCGTTTTCACGCCTCTCGCCGATGGCGGCGGTAATCTGGGCTCCCAGAAGTATCACCGCCCACGACAGAAACATCCACGCCAAAAACACCGGGATGGTCGAAAGGGCGCCGTAGATCGCCCGGTAGGTCGGGAAAAACAGCAGATACATGGAGAACCCCCAGCGGACCGCCGAAAAAAGCAGGCCCGCCGCCAAGCCGCCGGCCAGGCCGTCGGCCCAGCGCACCGTCCGGTTGGGAACCGCCACATAGAACAAGGTGAAGCCCAGGATGACGATCAGGGCCGGGGTGAACCGGGTCAGCCCGCCCAGCGGCCCGGTGAACGCCTCGATGCCCAATCCCCGGGTCAGGGTCAATATATATGTAGCCAGGGAAAAGCTGGTGCCGATCAGCAAGGGCCCCACGATCAGCACCGCCAGCAACAACAGAATCCTGGGTACCGGGCGGCGCCGCTCGGTTACCCTGAAGATGGTGTTGATATAGGATTCGATGGCGGCCAGCAGCATCACGGCGGTGACCGCCAGAACGGCGAGGCCGAGCGTCGTCATGGAGCCGGCGTTGTCGACGAAGATGTTGAAGTATTCGGCAACCTGTTCGCCGGTGTCGGGCAGGAAGTTGTTGAACACCATGTCGTTTATTTCGGCGCGTATGTCCTTGAAGAACGGAATCACCGACAGGATGGCGAACGAGATGGCGGCGATCGGGACCAGGGCCAGCAGCGATGTGTAGCTGAGCGAGGCGGCCATCCCCAGACAGTGGTCGCCCTTGAAGCGCCTGATCACTTGGACCGCCAGATCAAGCGTGGCGGCGGCTATTTCCCCGGCTGTCTTGGCTTTAAGCTTTTTTTGCATTCAGGCGTTCCCCGGTCACGATTTAAGCCGTTCCATCTTGGGATCGTACAGCGGCCCGTCATGGCGGGTGGCGGCGAATACCTCGCCGAAGGCCTCGACCTCGAAGTCGGTGTGTTCGGTCTCGGCGATCGGCAGATAGCCGAAAACTATCGGCTTTCCTATGGTGTGGCCGAAGTTGGCGCTGGTCGTTACGTCGAGCACCTTGCCGCCCCGCATGATCGGTTCCGAGCCGTAGACGTTGGCCGGCCCTTCGAGGGTGAAGAAACACAGTTTGCGCTCGATGCCCCGGTCCTTGATTTTTTCCAGCGCCCCGCGCCCGATGAAGTCGCCCTTGTTCATGTTGACGCGGAAACCCAGCCCCGCCTCGAGCGGGTTGTAGTCGGGCGTTATGTCGGTGCTCCAATAAAGGTAGCCCTTTTCCATGCGCAGGGTGTCGATGGCCCGGTAGCCGACGTCGGCGATGCCGAATTCCGCCCCGGCCTCCGACAGGGCCTGATAGACCGCCAGCACATGTTCCGTCCCCATATGCAGCTCCCAGCCCAGTTCGCCGACATAACCGATGCGCTGGGCCCGGACCGGGTGGCCGCCGATTTCGATGTTCTTGAAGGTGGCGAAAGGCAGGGCCTCATTCGAGACATCGTCGCCGGTGACCTTTTCCAGGACCTTGCGGGCCTCCGGTCCGCACAGGTTCACGACGCCGTTGGCCTCTGTCAGGTCCTCTATGACCACCGAGCCGTCGCCGGGCACATGGCTTTCGATCCAGCTGCGGTCATGAACGCCGAAGGCGCTGCCGGTGACCAGGTAGAAATCGTCCTCGCCGGTCCTCGATATGGTCAGGTCGGCCTCGATGCCGCCCCGCTCGTTGAGGAACTGGGTGTAAATGATCCTGCCGGCCGGTTTGTCCATGTCCGAGACCGCCAGCTTTTGCAGGGCGGCCAGCGCCCCCTTGCCCGATATCCTGAACTTGGAAAACGACGTCTGGTCGATCAGGGCCACCCGTTGGCGCACCGCCTTGTGTTCCTCGCCGACCTGGTCGAACCACTTGGGACGGCGGAAGGTGAGCCCCTCGTCCGGGTCGGAGCCGGCGGGCACGAACCAGTTGGGGCGCTCCCATCCGGCCTTCGAGCCGTAGGCCGCGCCGTGCTCTTTCAGTATATCGTAAAGGGCGCTTTGGCGGATGTTGCGTGAGCTTTCGTGTTCCTCGCCGGGGAAGTGCACCCAGTACGTCTTGCCGTAGGACTCGATGGTCCTGGGATAAAGGAACGACGCCTCGTTGTGGTGTTCGTTGAAGCGGCGGATGTCGAGCGGCCACAAATCGATGCTGGGCTCGCCGTCGACGATCCATTCGCCGACCATCTGGCCGACCCCGCCGGCCGCCGCGATGCCGATGGAAATTCCGGTGGCCGAGAAGAAGTTGTCGATCTCGGGCGCCCAGCCGAGCACGAATCCCTCGTCCGCCGACCACGGTATGGGGCCGTTTACCAACTGGCGCACCCCGACCTCGTTGACCACCGGCGTGCGCTTGCCGGCGTTGACCGCCAATTGCTCGAAGCGGTCGAAGTTCTCGGGCAGCAGTTCCTGGGCGAACTGTTCGGGTATTCCGTTCTCGCCGAAGGAGACGGTGTTCGCCTCCCAGCCGCCGATGGCAATTCCCCGGACCTCCGGCTTGTAATAGATCAGCAGGTCGGGGTCGCGCATGGCCGGCATGTTGTCGGGCATTCCGGGGATCGGGTCGGTGACTATGTACTGGTGTTCCAGGGCCACCGCCGGGGTCGAGACGCCGGCCATGGCGCTGATCTCGCGCCCCCAGAAACCGGCCGAGTTGACGACGATGTCGCATTTGACCTCTCCCTGGTCGGTGACCAGTCCGGTGACCCGGCGGTCCTTGACATTCATGGCGGTGACCCGCACCCCCTGGACTATTTCGGCGCCCTCGTCGCGCGCCCCCTTGGCCAGGGCCTGGGTCAGGCTGGACGGGTCCACATAGCCGTCGCTCGGTATGAAGGCGGCGCCCAGCACGTCTTCGGTGCTCATTATGGGGAACAGGTCCTGGGCCTCCTTGGGGCCGATCATGTGCAGCTCGAGGCCGAAGCTCTTGGCCATGCTCGAGGCCCGTTTCAACTCCAGCATCCTTTCCTCTGAGCAGGCCAGGCGCAGGCTGCCGTTTTTCTTCCAGTCGGTGGCCTGGCCGGTTTCCTCTTCCAGGCGGTCGTAAAGGGCGACGCTTTTCTGCAGCACCCTGGTCAGGTTCCT
>JAZFTA010000055.1:0-9721 GCA_036446415.1 Rhodospirillales bacterium
CGGTGCCAAAGGGCGAAAAAGAGGAGATTCCAGGCGGCCTGGCCCACTCTTTTGCCCGAGGCGGCGAACAGGCGCTCGACCTCGCCGGGACGGCAGGCTTCCTCTACGCCCGGCTGCCTGGCGACCAGGGGACCCAGTTCCCGGCCGCGTTCGGCGATCCAATGGCCGACCGGCACGGTGAAGCCGCGCTTGCGGGAAAAGGGCCGGGCCTCGGGCAATTTACGCTCCAATAGACGCCGCAAAAGCCACTTCCCCTTGCCCGAGCGCACCTTAAGGCGGTCGGGCAGGCGAAAAGCGGCCTCGGCCACCCGTGCATCGAGGAAGGGCACCCGTCCCTCCACTCCGAAAGCCATCAGGCAACGGTCCATCTTGCCAAGAAGGTCGTGGGGCAGCCAGTCGGCGCAATCCACCGCCTGGGCCACCTGGATGCGCGTACGTCCTGGCTTGGCCTCGTCTATCTCGGCCCGGGCAATGCCGGCCCGCCAGGAGAAGTCGGCGGGCGAGCCGGCGGCGGCCTCGCCGAGCACCCCCAGGCCATCGAAAACACCGCGCCGCCGTATGGCCCTGCCCCCCAGGAACCACGGGCGGGTGACCCGCCGATAGCGGCTGTAACCACCGAAAATCTCGTCTCCGCCTTCACCGGACAGGATAACCTTGAGGCCCCTGTCGCGGGCCAGCCGGGCCAGTTTATAGGTCGGCAGAACGGCGTAATCGGCGGCCGGATCGTCCATGGCGGCGGCGGCGGCGGGAAGAAGCCGCCAAAAATCGTCAAAAGAAAACTCCATCGCCTCGAAAGAGGCTCCGGCGGCTTGGGCCACGGTTTGGGCGTGATCGCGCTCATCGTGCACGTCGGTGCCCGAAAAACCGGCGGTGAAGGTCTGGACCGGGGTATCGTTGAGGTCGCGCATGTAGGCCAGCAGCATGGAGGAATCGACACCGCCCGAAAGGAACATCCCGTACGGCACGTCGGAACGCTGATGCACGGATACACTGTCGGTGAGGGCCTCGTCGAGGCGGCGGGAGGCTTCTTCCTCGTCCCAATCGGTGGGGCCTCCATCGGGCAGGGCCTGACGCCGGCGGCGCTCGACTATACGTCCCTGGCGGACGACAAGGGTCTCGCCGGGCAACACCCTCATGATGCCTTCGAACGCCGTCTCGGCCCCACAGGTGAACTTCAATTGCAGAAGCTGCTTGGCGCCCTCGGGTCTCAGTAACGGCCTCACCAACCCGGATTTATGTATGGCCTGGGCCTCGGAGGCGAAGACGAAAACGGTTTCGGTCTCGGCGTAATAAAGCGGTTTGATGCCGAAGGGATCGCGGGCCAGAACCAGACTATCGGAGACCGGATCATGGATGGCGATTGCGTACATGCCCCTTAAATGCCGGGTAAAATCGAGACCGTGGCGCAAATACAAATGAAGCGCCGGCTCAACGTCCGAACGGGTGCGGAAATCCACGCCGTCCATGTCCCGGCGAAGCTCCACGTAGTTGTAGATTTCACCGTTGGCGACGATAGCCGCCTCGTCATCGACGTTGGTGGAAGCAAAGATGGGCTGGTCTCCGGTCTCCAGGTCGATGATGGCCAGCCTGGTATGGGTCAGGGCTACCGAGCCGGTGGTGGTCTTGCCGTTGCCGTCCGGGCCGCGGTGGGCCAGGGCGTCCTCCAGGCGTTGCAGGACCGGCCCATCGGGAGGCGAGCCGTCAACGGTCATTATGCCGGCGATACCGCACATTTACCCGGTTATCCGGTTCAGGAAATCGAGATATTTTTTAACCACCATGGACTCGGTGAACTCCGACTCATAGGCGGCGAGGCCTTCCTTGACGAGGCGCGAGCACATTTTGGAGTCCCCCAACAGGTACTTGACCGCCTCGGCCAGGGAAATGGGGTCGTCCACCGGCACCAGCATCCCCGTCTCCATATGCTTGATCAGGACCCCGGGTCCTAGACTGTCGGCGGCCACAACCGGCGCCGAATGCGCCCAAGCCTCGATCACAACGTTGCCCAGCGGCTCGTGGCGCGACGGGCAGATGAATACATCGCAAGCCGCCAGAAGAGCCGCCACATCGTCGCGCCAGCCCAGGAACCGGACCCGGTGCTTGACGCCCAGGCTCTCGGCCTGGGATTCCAACTCTTGCCGCAACGGTCCATCGCCGGCCAGCCACAGGTAGGCGTCCGGCAACCTGGTCATGGCTTTCATCAGCACGTCGAAAGCCTTGTCTTCATGCAACCTTCCCAAGGCCAGCAGCAGCGGCGCCTTATCGGGAATGTAGGAGTCCCGGCGCGGGGCCGGCGGCGCCCTCTCGCCGTTGACGAAGTTGGGCAGGTAGTGGGTCCGTTCCTCGGGCCAGCCTGAGTTCCTCAGGTATTCGACAATATCGAGGGTATTGCCGATCAGGTGGTCGCAGTTCCGATAGTACTTGGGATCGAAATAACCGCCGAGCCGGGCGACGTGGATGAAGTCCCCCTTGGGACAGGTCCTGGATGCCCGGCTCATCCAGGTAAGGACGATGTCGGGGGCGAATGACCTGATATCACGCTTTAAGGCAAGGGGAGTATAGATGTCGATCACCCCCTTGAAGGGCAGCTGCGACACTTTGATACCGCTCCGGGCCAGGATTTCGGCCCTTTGGGGATGGCTTCTGATTACCGCCCGCTGTTCCAGGCCGGCCTTGTTCAGGGCCAACACCATACGGGTGAAGAAAGCTTCCGCGCCGCCGTATTCGGCCCCCGCTATGACTTGAAGCACCCGCATTATATTAGTCCCTCGAAGGCCTCGGCGGCTTCAGCCCAGCCCCAGCGGCCTTGTTTTTCCAAGGCGGATTCGTGATGACGCCGCCACAGGCCGTCGTCGCTGAGAATCCTCACCGCGGCGTCGGCGAAGCTCTCGTCGTCGGGCGCGACAAAGCCGGTCTCGCCGTCGATGACCCGCTCCCCAACGCTGCCCAGGTCCTGGACCACCGCCGGCACGCCCAGCGCCTGGGCCTCGCCCACCGCCAGGCAGAAGGTCTCGTTAAGATCGCCACGGTACAGCATCACCTTCGAGAGGCGCAATTCTTCGATCAGTTCCGGCTTAGGCAATGGATCGCGCAGCACCACGCCCAGTCCCGCCAGTCCACGGGCCTTGTCCAGCACCGCCTCCATCTGCCGGGCCTTGGCCTCGCCGACCCGTCCGTAGGTGGCGGCCCCGGAAAAGACATGCAATTGGGCGCCCGGCGCCGCTTCATGGATACGCCCGGCCCAGAGGTCGAGCAGCCAGTCCAGGGAGCGCAGGGGGTTGGAGGTGAACACGGCCCTGGGCCCCGGCGTTTCGGCGAGCCGCCCGGCCCCGAGGAAGATGTCGGCGATGCCGTAGGGAATGATCTTGCGCCCACCGTCGGGGGCCCAGCCGGGATAGGTGGTTGAGTGATATTCGCCGATGAAGACAATTGTCGGCCGGGTCCGCCACAGCTTGGTCAGGTAGCGCCATTTGAGGAGATAGCCTGCCGGATTGTGGATCCAAAACGCCATCCGCCGGGCCCCGGGCATCAGGTTCAAGAGCTTGTCTCCGCGGTTGGCGATGTAGAGGTCGGCGGCCTCGGGCATGCCTTGGGCGATGGGCGCCCAGTCGACGCCCTTGTGGGTGAGAGGGCCCTCGCAGTTGTTCCTGACCAGGACCTCGTGGCCCCGCCCCGCCAGTTCCTCCACCAGGTTGACGACCGAACTCTCGACCCCGCCGAGCGGGCGTTCCTCTGGTGTCCGTCCATCGAACTCGATACCGTCGTCGGCCAGCACGATAAGCGCCATCAGGACGGGTCTTTCTCGAGCTTGGCCTTGAGATGGGACAAAAGCGGATAGAGCCCGGCCAACAGGGCGATCAGGAGACCGTAGCCGCCCTCGCGGTAGCCCTTGCCCCTGACGTAGCATTTGTAAAAGCGTGAGAATATCCGCCGGACGTTGGAGGCCGTCGATCCCCAGGTCTCTCCCGCTTCGCGCAAATCCCTGGCCCTCGCCGTGGAATAGTTGTCGAGCTTGCGGATCAGCCCCGAAATGTCCTCGTCCACATAGTGGTCCAGGCGGTTGGTCAGCATCGGCCCCTTGCGCCCCGACCACTTGAGGGCCGGATGGACCCTTTGTCGTCCCCACTCCTTGACCCCTTTCCTGAACAGCCCCGGATAGGCGGCCTTGCCGAACGACGCCCCCCAGCCCCAGCGGACCAGCCTGGAGCCGATATAGTTGTCGACCAGTATCTCATGCCAGTCGTAAGACGTGGTCTCGACGGTGTGGCGGATTTCGAGGGCCAGGTCCTGGGGCACCCGCTCGTCGGCGTCGATCTCGAAGACCCAATCGCCCTTGCAAAAGCCTATTGAATCGTTGCGCCTGTCGCCCTCTATGTCCCATGCCCCTTCATGGACACTATCGGTGAAGCCCAAGGCTATTTCCTTGGAAGAATCGGTGCACTTGTCCAGCACCACCACGATCTCGTCGGCAAACGATAGCCTCTCGAGGCATTCGGTCAGCTGGTCCTCTTCGTTATGGACGGTGATCAGGGCGGAAAGAGTTATATCGCTCATTGTCCGACCCTCTCCCACAACCGGGACGCCGCGGCCGCCGCCTTATCGACGCTGAGGCCGTCCATCAGGGAGTCCGAGGTCAGGTGGTCGAAGCCGGGCGGGTGGATGTCGTCGAACGAGGCGTCGGTGCGCACCGTCGCGCAGTTCTCTCCCCACGGCGCGTAAAGCTCCTCGCGGCTGGGCCCGAACAGGCCCAGGGTCGGCGTCGCCGAGGCGGCGGCCAGATGCATCAGCCCTGAATCGTTGCCGACGTAGAGGCGGCAACGGGCAAAGCAGGCGAAGGCGGTCAGCAGATCGACCCGGCCCACCAGGTCGATACGCCTTTCATCGGGTATGGCCTCGATGAGCGCCATCGCCTGGGGACGTTCGTCGTCGCGCCCGAAGATGGCGACCCGGGCCCCGGGCAGGATAGAGCCGGGCCCGGTCAGCCGCCGGGCCAGTTCGGCGAACCTCGAGGCCCGCCAGGTCTTGGCCCGCCAGTTGGCGGTCGGCCCGACGGCCAGCACCGGACCGCCGGTGGGGATCAGGCGTTCGGCTTGGTCCACATGCCGCCGGCCGGCCCACAGTTTGGGGGGCGGCGGGTTGTCGCCGAGGCCCAGCACATGGGCCAGTTGGCGGACCCGGTGTTGGGGCCGGCTGCTCAGCTCAAGGCTCAAACGCCTCCTCGCCGCCACCACGTAGTACATGGGCGAGCGCCTGAGATCGACCAGGACGTCCCAGACCCGGCCCACGCATGACGCCCACAGCACCGGCCAGTGCAGGGACAAGGCCATCCTTTCGAGAACGATTATCCTTTCCAGCCCCGGCGCCGCCTCGAACAGGGGGGCGGCGGCCGGACCGCAGGCGACGGTAAGGCGGGCCCTGGGATTGTCGGTTATGAGTCTCTCCAGAATCCCCGTCGAAAGGATGGCGTCGCCGACCCGGGTCGATGAGATGAACAGTATGCTTTTGCCCAAAAAAGGCCCCCTGAAGACAAAGGTTTAAGCGCCTCAAGCCTTTATACGTCCGCCGTGAGCGCCTTGCAAAGGGCTCGAATGCCTTGACCTTGTTTGGAAAAACCCCCAATTCATGACCAAACAGCGGACCAAATGGGCTAAAATCACCGGATGATGGCTGAAAAATTCTACACATTGCTGGAAAACCGCGGCCTGATCCGCGTCACCGGGGCCGACGCCAGGGACTTCCTGCAGGGCCTGATTTCCAACGACATAAACAAGGTGGACGGCGAACAAGCCATCCACGCCGCCTTCCTGACCCCCCAGGGCAAATACCTGCATGATTTCTTCATCGTGGAACTGGGCGGCGCCCTGATGGTCGATTGCGAGGCGGCGCCTAGGCTCGACGACCTGATGGGGCGGCTCGCCATGTACAAGCTGCGCTCCGACGTGGAGATCAGCGACGCCAGCCCCGATTTCACCGCCGCCGCCCTGTTCGGAGACGGCGTTAGCGAAGCGATCGGCCTTGACGGCGGCGTCTCCTACATGGACCCCCGGCTGGACAATGCCAAATACGGGGCCGGGGCCAGGGCCGTCCTGCCCTCGGGCGGCGCCGCAAAGGCTTTGGAGGAGGCCGGTTTCCGCCCGGCCCCGTATGAGGCCTACGACATCCACCGGATGACGCTTGGCCTCACCGAAGGCAGCCTCGACATGGAGGTGGGAAAGGCCATCCTGCTGGAGAACGGGTTCGACGAATGGGGCAGCGCCGACTGGGAAAAAGGGTGCTACCTGGGCCAGGAGCTGACGGCCCGCACCAAGCACCGGAGCCTTATAAAGAAACGCCTGATTCCGGTAAAAATCGACGGACCGGCCCCAATGCCGGGTGAATCACTTACCCTCGACGGTGAAGAGGCCGGCCAGATGCGCTCAAGCACGGGCCAAATCGGCCTGGCCCTGATCCGCCTTGAGATGCTTGAAAAGGCAGGCCCCGCCCCCTTCACCGCCGGCCGGGCCAGACTGACCCCCAAAAAACCCGCCTGGGCGGATTTCCAGGTTCCCTGAGCGGCGCCATGGCATCAGGCGTTCTGGGGTCGGCAATCCCCCGGCCCAATCTGGCCCAGCCGAAAAATATATATGGCGAAGGCCTCCACAATCGATTATATTACCGGAGTAGCTGAACTGACCTTAGGAGGTTACAAAGCTGACACGGCCCAACGCGAATATGGGTTATTACTCGCTTAAGGAACTTAGGCTCGGTCTTGGATCGGGCGATGCCGGTAAAGGCATCCACAGGCAAAAAGTCCCGCCCACTTGATCACCGGACGGGGCTTTTTCTGTGCCGCCATCACGGTGTATGAATACTAATGCGATTCAATCTAAACCCGTTCAGACGCATGGCCGATCCCCTGTCGCCCATCGCCGACGCCTACACACTGAGGCTCAAACAGTACGGCGCCTCGCCGCGTGGCGTCCTGTGGAACAACCTGGAAGGCCAGCGGCTGCGCTTCGAGTTGATGGTTTCGATGATCGGTCCCGGATTCGCCCGCCAAGGCCTTTCGATCAACGACCTGGGCTGCGGATACGGGGCCTTCTTCGATTACCTGTCGGAATTCCCGGCCATGCGGGGCGGCCGTTATTTCGGCTACGACCTATGCAAGCCGATGGTCCAGGTCGCCAGGGCCCGCGTCGCCGACCCCCGGGCTCAATTCATCCATGCTTCAGAGGCGACCCATGAGGCCGATTACTCGTTTGCCTCGGGGACCTTCTCCATGAAGCTGAAGACCGACCGGGAAACGTGGAAGTCATACGTCTTTGAAGGCCTGAAAAGCCTGTGGGCGATGACCGCCAAGGGCATGGCCTTCAACATGCTGGACATATCGGGCCAGGGCCGGACGACATGGCTGTTTTACGCCGACCCCGGAGAGTTCCTGGACTTCGCCATGCGCGAGTTGTCGCCCCAGGCGACGGTGTTGGACAGCGCCCCGCTGAACGAATGGACCATGCTGGTCAAGCGTTAGTACAGCCCAGCGGAATTGTTGCAACGATCCTTCGAGACGCTCGCTAGCGCTCGCTCCTCAGGATGAGGAGAATCAAATACCTGACCCTCACCCTGAGGAGGGCCAAAGGCCCGTCTCGAAGGGTGGGGAGGCGCGAAGCGCCGTCTCGAAGCATCCGGGCCAGTAAAATCTCTTTTTCAGCAGCCTGCTAACCCTCGATCTTGGAGAAATCGGCGACCCCGCCCAGGGCCGATCTGATCTGCGACAAAAGGCGCAGGCGGTTGGCCCTGACATCCGGCTCATCGCAGTTGACCGTCACTTCATCGAAGAAGGCGTCGACCGGTCCCCTCAGTTCGGCCAGGGCCGACATGACGTCGGCGAAACGCTCGTCTTGCAGGGCCGGCAGGCTTTTCTCGCCGGCCCGGGCCAGGCCTTCGAACAGGGCCCTTTCCTCGTCCTGGCTGAACCGCGATTGGTCGGCCACGCCGTCATAGGACATAGCGTCCTTTTTCTCCTCAATCCTGAGGATGTTGGCGGCCCGGCGGTAGGCGACGAGCAGGTTGGCCCCGTCCTCGGTATCGAGGAACCCCTTCAAGGCCTCGACCCTGGCCAGCAGCCTTCCCAGGTCGTCCTCGCCGCCCTGGCCCGGCGCCTCGACGGCGAAGACAGCGGAAATCAGGTCGTGGCGCACCCCCTTCTCCTTGAGGTGCGCCTTGAGGCGGTCGGCCAGGAAACCGAGAAGGTCGGCGGCCGCCTCTTCCGCCGGGGCGGTGAATTCGACGTTCCCTTGCGATTCGTCGTATATCCCGCGGGCCGCGCGGAAGACGTTGAGCAGCGGCATTTCCAGCTTGTTCTCGATGATCAGGCGGATCACCCCGAGCCCCGCCCGGCGCAGCGCCAATGGGTCCTTGGAGCCGGTCGGCTTCTCGCCGACCCCGAAGAACCCGGTCAATGTGTCTATTTTGTCGGCCAGGGCCAGGGCCACCGAGACCGGCGCGCCCGGGCAGTCGTCGTTGGGCCCCAGCGGCGAGTAATGATCGTTGATGGCCGCCGCCACGCCGCCGTCCTCGCCGTCGTTAAGGGCGTAGTGACGGCCCATCACCCCTTGCAGTTCAGGGAACTCGCCGACCATGCCCGAGGTCAGGTCCCCCTTGCACAACCGCCCGGCCCGGGCCGCCAGGACGCCATCGGCGCCGACGTATCCGGCCAGTTCGGAGGCCAGCTTCGAGACCCGTTCGGCCTTGGCGGCGACGGTGCCGAGCGAGGCGTGAAAGACCAGTTCCCCGAGATCCTCGAGGCGGCTTTCAAGGGTCCGCTTCAGGTCCTGATTCCAGAAGAACCCGGCGTCGGCCAGACGGGCCCGCAATACGCGCTCGTTGCCGGCGACGATCGCCTTGCCGCCGTCCCTGGCCTCGGTGTTGGCGACCACGATGAACCTGGGGGCCAGTTTTCCGTCCTTGGTGAGCAGCGAGAAGTATTTCTGGTGGTGGCGCATGACGGTGGAGAGAACCTCGGCGGGCAGGTCCATGAACTCCTCGTCGATGCTTCCGATCAGCACCACCGGCCATTCGACCAGCCCGGCCACCTCGTCGAGCAGGCCGTGATCGGGTTTCATCTCCAGCCCTTCCCGGCCGGCCAGACGGTCGGCCTGTTCGACGATCAACCGGCGCCGCTCGGCGGAATCCAGGATCACCATTTCATGGGACAGCTTGGTCTTGTAGTCGGCGAAGTTCCTGACCTTGAAGGGCTTGGGGGCCAGGAAGCGGTGGCCGACTGTGGCGTTGACTGCCTTCAGCGGCCCGAATTCGGCTTTGATCACCTTGCCGCCGAACAGGCAAAGCAGCCCTTCCAGGGGCCTGACCCAACGGACATGGTGGGCCGCCCAGCGCATCGACTTGGGCCAGGGCAAGGCGGCTAGCGCGGCGTTTATGATGCCGGCCAGGACTTCCGCCGTTTCCTGGCCCTTCCTTTCGATCACCGCGAAATAGAACTCGCGGCCCTTGACCTGGCGTTTCTCGCACTGGTCTACCGATTTCAGGCCGACCGAGCCCAGGAAGCCCTGGATCGCCTTGTCGGGCGCATCGGTCGAGGGGCCTTTCCTTTCCTTGGAGATGTCGGGCGTGCTTTCAGGAATGCCGTCGACCACCAGGGCCAGGCGGCGCGGCGTGGCGAAGGCCTCGGCCCGGGTGAACTTCAGGCCGGCTTCCTTGAGGCCGCGCGTCACCAGGCGTTTCA
>JAZFTA010000056.1:0-7754 GCA_036446415.1 Rhodospirillales bacterium
GGCCTTGCCGGCCTTGGGGTCGGCCACTATCCGCCTGGTCAGGGTCTCCTTGACGTCGTTCCACATCCAGGCTTTCGCCTGGGCCCCGCGCCTCGCCTCCATTGCCCCGTTTTCGGAGTGGATCTTGCGGAAATCCTCGACCGCGTCCCAAATTTCGCTGATGCCGGCGCCCTCCAGGGCCGAGCATTTAAGGACTTTTGGGCTCCATCCATCGCCCAGGGGGCCATCGACCGGCGGCCGGACGATGTGAAGGGCTCCGGCGTAGTCGTGGCGGGACCGCTCGGCGGCTTCCGCCATTTCGCCGTCATCCTTGTTGACCACCACCAGGTCGGCCAGTTCCACTATGCCCTTCTTGATGCCCTGCAGGCCGTCGCCGCCGCTTGGCGCCAGCAGCAGCACGAACACGTCCACCAGGTCGGCGACCGCTACCTCCGATTGGCCAACCCCCACCGTTTCGACGATGATCACGTCAAAGCCGGCGGCCTCGCAGGCCAGCATCCCCTCGCGGGTGCGCCGGGCCACGCCGCCCAGGGTGCCGCCCGAGGGAGAGGGCCGGATGAAGGCGTCCCCGCGGCGCGATAGTTTCTCCATGCGGGTCTTGTCGCCCAGGATGGAGCCCCCGGTGCGCGGACTCGACGGGTCGACCGCCAGCACCGCCAGGCGATGGCCGGCCCCGATGACATGCAATCCCAAGGCCTCGATGAAGGTGGACTTTCCGACCCCGGGCGGCCCCGAAACGCCGATGCGGATCGAATTGCCGGTATAGGGCAGAAGCAGCTTCAAAAGCCCGTCGGCCTTGGAGCGGTGGTCGGGACGGGTGGATTCTATGACCGTTATGGCCTGGGCCAGGGCCCTTCTGTCGCCGCCGGTGATGGAACCGGCCAGGGCCTGGGCGCCGTCGTCATTGTCGAGTACGCCGTTGCCGGTAGGGACGGTATTCAAGGCCTGATTATTTCTTCTTGGGCGGGGATTGAACCTTGAACACCTCGGAGGCCATGATGTGAAGCCTCAGTTTTTCCTCCAGGGAAAGGTTGTCGAGGATTTTTTCCTTGGAGCGCCGCACGTCAAGCGCCTGGCGGATCAGCTCACGGCGCTCCGTACTGGCCTTCCTGGGCCCCTTGGCATTGAAGGAGATTTCGTTGTCCGGCGCCACATAGGGGGCCTTCGGCTTGGGCGGCTTGGCCTGGGCCGGCTTGGCCTCGTCCGGCGGCGGCGCGGCGGCCTTCCCGGCCTGGCCGATCCGCCCCAGCCTGTCCCGGGCGTCTTCTTCCAGGACCAGGGAGAGCAGGGCTTTGGAAACTAGTTTAAGCATCGATGGCTTTCCCGTGGCGTTAAGGGCCATTCTAAACGGTTTATACCAAGGAGCGCTAATTATTGCGCGCCAAGGCGAAAATTCTACGCCCCCACCCCTTTATTCTCGGTTAACGTATAAGCATGAGCGAAGAAATACTTAAATCACTGTTTGAGGCGGCCGTCGCTTCCGCCGATCCGGCCGATGTGGTGGCCGGAAATCTGCCGCCCCCGCCGACCGGCCGCACCTTGGTGGTGGGGTTCGGCAAGGCCGCCGCCGCCATGGCCCGGGCCGTCGAGAACCATTGGCCGGGGCCGCTGTCGGGCCTGGTGGTGACGGCTTACGGTTGCGGCGCGCCGTGTGAGCGTATCGAGGTGGTGGAGGCCGGCCACCCGGTTCCCGACGCCGCCGGGATGGAGGCGGCAAGGCGCATATTAAAATCGGTGGGCGGGTTGTCGGAAAACGACCTCGTCGTGTGCCTGGTGTCGGGCGGGGGGTCGGCCCTGCTCACCCTTCCGGGGCCGGGGTTGAGCCTCGCCGACAAGCAGGCGGTGAACGAAAAGCTGATCTTGTCGGGGGCCTCGATTTCAGAAATAAACTGCGTCAGAAAGCACCTGTCGGCCATCAAGGGAGGCCGGCTGGCCCGCGCCGCCTTTCCGGCCAGGCTGGCGGCCCTTGCCATATCGGACGTTCCCGGCGACGACCTTTCGGTGATCGCTTCCGGCCCGACGGTGGCCGATCCGACGACATACGCCGAGGCCCGGGGCGTGCTCGAAAAATACTCGATCAGTCCGCCCGGCGCGGTAAGCGAATGTCTGGCTCGCGCCGCCGATGAAACTCCGAAACCCGGCGACCAAACCCTCGCCAGGGCCGGCACGGTGCTGGTCGCGGCCCCGGCCGGGGCCTTGCGGGCGGCGGCGGCGGCGGCCCAGGCGGCCGGTCTAAATCCGATCATTCTGGGCGACGCCATCGAAGGCGAATCGGCGGCGGTGGCGGCGGCCCAGGCCCGCGCCGCGCTGGGCGCCGAGCCGGGCAGCGTTCTGATTTCGGGCGGCGAGACCACGGTCAAGGTCCGGGGCAAAGGCCGGGGCGGCCCCAACGGCGAATTCATGCTCGCCCTGGCCGTCGCCCTGGACGGCCATCCTGGGATCAGCGCCATTGCCTGCGATACCGACGGCCTTGACGGATCGGGCGGCGCCGCCGGGGCGGTCATCGGCCCGACCACCATGGACCGGGCCCGCGGGTTGGGTTTGGACGCCGTCGGTATGCTGACCGACAACGATTCATATGGCTTCTTCTCGGCCCTTGGCGATTTGGTGATATGCGGCCCCACCAGGACCAACGTCAACGATTTTAGGGCCATTCTCATAGAGAGCGCCAGGTAATATCACTTGGTTTTTACTGGCGGACGGCCCGTCCTGTTCCTATGTTCGGGTTAATCAAGCGGGAATGAAATGAGACGCAGACGCAACGCCAAAATCATCGCCACCATCGGCCCGGCCGCCTCGACCAAGGACGCCATAGCCCGCCTCTTCGAGGCCGGGGCCGATGTCTTGCGCCTTAACTTCTCCCATGGCTCGCTCCAAGACAAAAAGCGGATACACGGCCATATCCGCGGGCTTGAGAAACGGTTCAACCGCCCCATATGCGTTATCGCCGACATGCAGGGGCCGAAACTCAGGGTCGGCAGGTTCAAGGAAGGCGGCGCCGTCCTTGAAGAGGGCAGGCCGTTCCGTCTCGATCTCGCCAAGGGGCTGGGCGGCCCGGAGCGGGTGAGTCTGCCCCATCGGCAAATCTTCGCCGCCCTGAAACCGGGGATGGAGGTTTTGCTGGACGACGGCAACATTCGCCTCAGCGTCGTCAAATGCGGTCCCGATTTCGCCGAAACCAGGGTCGTAAACGGCGGGGTTTTGTCGGACCACAAGGGGGTCAATGTTCCCAGCGCCGTCCTCGATCTTTCTCCGTTGACGCCCAAGGACCGCAAGGACCTTAAGTTCGCCTTGGACCTGGGGGTCGATTTCATCGCCCTTTCCTTCGTTCAAAGGGCCGAGGACATTGTCCTGGCCCGCAAGCTTATCAACGGGCGGGCGGCGGTCCTGGCCAAGCTGGAAAAACCCCAGGCCCTCGATCACCTTGACGAGATTATCGATCTGGCCGACGCGGTGATGGTGGCCCGCGGCGATCTCGGCGTCGAGGTACCGCCCGAAGACGTGCCGGGCCTGCAAAAACGCATCATCCTGGCCTGCCGCAATTCGGGCAAGCCGGTGGTGGTGGCGACCCAGATGCTGGATTCCATGGTCCATGCTCCCCGGCCGACCAGGGCCGAGGCCTCCGACGTGGCGACAGCCATATACGACGGCGTCGATGCGGTCATGCTGTCGTCGGAAACGGCGGTAGGCGATTATCCTTCTGATTCGGTGAAAATGATGGACCGTATCATCTACCGGGTCGAACGCGATCCCATGTACCGCAAGATCATAGACACCGTGCACCAGCAGCCAAAGGCCACTTCGGCCGACGCCATCACCACCGCCGCCAGGCAGGTGGCTGAAACAATTTCGGCGGCCACCATAGTTACCTTTACAAGCAGCGGATCGACGACCCTCAGGGCGGCCCGCGAACGTCCCACCGTTCCCATATTGGGCCTGACGCCCAACGCCGCCACGGCGCGCCGGCTGGCCCTGGTGTGGGGGGTGCATTCGGTAAAGATCAAGACACTGCACAGTTTCAAGGAAATGGTGGACAAGGCGAGGATGGTCGCCAAGCGGGAGGAGTTCGCCGGCCCCGGCGACGGACTGGTCATAACAGCCGGCGTTCCGTTCGGCGCTTCGGGAACCACCAACATCCTCAGGATCGCCCGGATTAAGTAATACCAAGGGTCCTAATTATAGGGCGTGATTTATCCGCCGCCAGGGGCTATTTAATATGTCCTGGAGAACGAAATGAGCGACATATAAACATGACCGTCCTGGTTACCGGAGCCGCCGGATTTATCGGATTTCACACCTCGCTTGCCCTTCTCGGACGTGGCCAGCGGGTCATCGGCGTCGACAACCTCAACGATTATTACGAGGTTTCGCTGAAGGAATCGCGCCTGGAAATCCTCAACTCGAAGGACGGTTTCGATTTTGAATGCCTGGACATATCCGACCGCGAGGCGGTGGGGGCGCTGGTCGACGACAATCCCGAAATCTCCCATGTCGTCCATCTGGCGGCCCAGGCGGGCGTGCGCTACTCGCTGCTCGACCCTTACGCCTATATCCGGTCCAACGTCGTGGGACATCTGGTAATACTGGAGGCATGCCGCCGCTTGAGCCGTCTTGAGCATTTGGTGTACGCCTCGTCGTCGTCGGTTTACGGGGCCAACACAAAGGTGCCGTTTTCGGTCAGCGATAGGGTCGACACGCCGCTGTCGCTTTACGCCGCGACCAAGAGGGCGGGCGAGGTAATCAGCCATTCATACAGCTCCCTCTACGGCCTGCCCCAGACCGGCCTGAGGTTTTTCACGGTTTACGGACCCTGGGGGCGTCCCGACATGGCGGCCTTCATTTTCGTCAAGAAGATACTGGCCGGCGAGCCCATCCCCGTTTTCAACGACGGCGACATGCGCCGCGACTTCACCTACATCGACGATATAGTGGCCGGGGTGCTGGGCTGCCTGGACAGCCCGCCCAAGGAACTTAACGGCGGCGATCCGCCGAGCCGGCTGTACAACATCGGCAACCACAGTTCGGAAAAGCTGATGGACTACATAGCGTTGATCGAGGAAACCCTGGGCATGAAGGCGGAAATTGAGTTCCACCCCATGCAGTTGGGCGACGTCAAGGAAACCTACGCCGACATAACGGACACTCAAACAGACTTCGGTTTCGAGCCCAAGATCACAATCAAAGAAGGCATTCCCCGTTTCGTGGAATGGTACAGGGAATATTACGGCGTCTGAGTGGTGCGTCTGAGTGGTGCTAGGAAGCCGCTAGGAAGCCGGCGCTAAAAAAAATCATCGCCGCCTCCCGTGCTCGGGGGGGCCTTGCCCGGGGGCGATTTGCGCCTGTCGTAACCGGACCGCCGTTCGGGTCCACGGTAGCCGCCGGTTGCGGTTCCATGGTCCTGGTCCGCCTCTTTGGCATCGTCGGGGGCGGAGCTTTTTTCCATCTTCCACTTTCCGGTGACGAACTGGTCCTTGAACAGCAGCTTGTCGTCTTCCTTAGAGAACTTGATCTTGAGCACCTTCTTCTTGAGGTCGTCGCTCATGTCCTCGACCTCAATGCTCCACGCCCCGTCGCAGAACTCATCAAGCCATTCCTCGGCCTCCAAAGTGGGGGCGTTGGTGGTGAACAGCAGGACGTATCTAAGTTGTTCGGTAATCATAATGTTTCATCGATTTGTCAGGTGATGCCGGTTACAAGGGAAATTAAATGCCATTAGCAAATGGTTCAAGGGTGAACTTTCCCCCAATGCCGGTTCCGGGCGCCGCCAATGGGGCCGATCATTTGGGGTAAAGACCTTCCAGGGCCTCGCCGTAAGCTTCCTTCAGCTTGTGGCGGCGCACCTTCATGGTCGGCGTCATCTGCCCGTTTTCGACGCTGAAGGGCTCGTCGGCCGCCATCTGGCGGCGCACCCGCTCGATGTTCGAGAGGCCCTTGTTGACCCGCTCCACCGCCCCCCCCAGGGCCTTCAGGAAGTCCCTGTCGCCGGCCAGGGTCTTTAGTTCACCGGGTTTCGAGTTTTCGGAAGCCCACGCCTTGGCCCACTCGGCGTCGGCGACCAGCAAGGCCACCAGGTACGGGTGCCTGTCGCCATAGACCATGGCCTGGGCGATTTCCGGCTGCATGGTCAGCAGGCCCTCGATGCGCTGGGGCGAGATGTTGTCGCCGCCCGAATTTACGATGATGTCCTTCTTGCGGTCGGTTATCTTGAGATAGCCGTCTTCGTCGAGTTCCCCGATGTCGCCGGTGTGCAGCCAGCCGTCCCTTATGGCCTGGTTGGTCGCTTCGCCGTTTTTCCAGTATCCCTTCATGACCAGTTGGCCGCGGACCAGTATTTCCCCGTCGCCGGCGATCCGCACCTCGACCTCCTTCATGGGCGGTCCCACGGTGTCCATCCTTACCCGGCCCGGCCGGTTGACGCTGATCACCGGCGCCGATTCGGTCTGCCCGTATCCCTGGAGGATGGTGAGACCCAGCCCCGTGAAGAACATGCCGATGTCGGGGTTCAAGGGCGCTCCGCCCGAGACCATGGCCTTCAGCCGTCCGCCGAAGCGGGCCCTGACCTTGTCGCGGACCAGCTTGTCGAGGACGGCGTCGGCGATGCGCTGAAGGGGATTTAACGAGCCGGGGTTCTGGTGGCGCGAACGGCCCAGTTCCAGGGCCTTCATGAACAGGGCCTTTTTCAGGCCGCCCTGCTTTTCGATGCCGCGCATGATGCGCGAGTGCATCATCTCGTAAAGGCGGGGCACGGCGGTCATTATGGTCGGCCTGGTCTCGACCATGTTGGGGCCCAGGCTATCGATCCCCTCGGCGTAATATATCTGGGCCCCGATGGAAATGGGAAAGAACTGGCCCGCCGTGTGCTCGTAGGAATGGGACAAGGGCAGGAACGACAGGAACACCTCGTCGCCCAGTCCCAGCTCGAATAACGCGTCGCGCGCCCCTTCGCAGTTGTGCAGTATGGCCCCGTGGTGCAGCATGACCCCCTTGGGCGCGCCGCCGGTGCCCGACGTGTAGATGATGCAGGCGACGTCGTCCGGACCCCAGGCGGCCGCCGCTTGTTCGATGCCGGCGGCCGACCTGTCCAGGGCCTCGTCCCATCCATGAACGGACAGGCCTTCGCCGTATTCACCGGCCTCGGGCTTTTCCATGGCGACGGCGAACTCCACGCTTCCAGCTTCGACGGCGGCGGGAAGGAAGTCGGCGGCCAGCCGGGCGGTCGAGATTATGGCCCCGATGGCTCCCGAGTCGTTGATGATATGGAGGTGGTCGGCGGTGGTGTTGGTGGTGTAGGCGGGGACCGTGACGGCCCCGATGGCCATTATGGCGAGGTCGGCGATCAGCCATTCGGGGCGGTTCTCGGAAACCAGGATCACCCTCTCGCCCTTGGCGACGCCGAGCTTGACAAGGCCCCCGGCCAGGGCGCTGACCTCGGCCGCCGTTTCCCGCCAGCTAAGGGGCCGCCACTGGCCGTCCCTTTTGGCCCACAGGAACGGCTTGGGGCCGTTCCGGGCCGCCTGTTCGAAAAACATAGCCGCCAGATTGGGCCATTTCGAGTCGTTCATCGCCGCTTCGCCTGGATTTCCGGTTGTAGGTGGCCTATTCCAGCCCTATATGGCTGTTGGGCGCAAGAACTAACCCCAAGAATAACCTATGGCCAATGAAACGGCAAAGTCCCCCGGGCCTTGGCGTGATCGAGGGCTTTATCGACGAACTGGAAGCGATGGGATAGGCTTTAAAAGCCATGCCCAAAAAAG
>JAZFTA010000057.1:0-10006 GCA_036446415.1 Rhodospirillales bacterium
ATTTGGGGCTTACCCGGCACTGGCAGGTCCGACGAATTTCCTGCTTTCGTATTCCACTCACCCGAGGCGGAGCGAGGCTATGGGCTCGCCCTTGAGCACCAGCAACTCTTCGCCCACATGGCCTGCTATTGTGGCTGCGGAGTCTTCCTCGATGATCCTCATCGCGGGCTGCTGGACTGCTTCATGAATGACGACGGATCATTAGACGCACACGCCAGCAGTTGCTCTCTCTGCTTAGATATCGCCTTTGACGGTGTAGCCTGGCGAGCGCAGGGGAGGAGCTCGGCTGAAGTGCAAGCCCTGGTCGATGAGAAATACGAGGGCTTCGGGCCGCGAACCCGCCAGGAAGCCGTTGCGCCCGCCGGCTAATGCACGAGCAACCCGAGCCGCAATCTGAGCAGGCACCCGGCGCGACACCGCCGAGCGGCCGCACGAAGTCAGGCGTGATGCGTTCCGTTGTGCTGCCGATCCTGGTCCTGGTGCTGATCGTAGGCGGCCTCTGGTACTGGGATAGCCGGGGCGGGGGTGGTGTGAGCCCCAGCGGTGGCGCTTTTGGCATCGTCGAACTGGCGGAGGCCAAGAATCCCACCGGCCGTTCGCCAGCGCCTGAGGTCGGACGCGCTGGGCTCGCCAATGATGCCCCGCACCCTGTGATCCAATTCATCAAGCGATACTTTCCCGGCGCCTTCATCGGTGGGGCCGGCCGCCGGGGCCGGATCGCCTCCCTCCTGGCCGTCCTCCGTTTCGGAAATCGCCGTCATCTTCCCCTCCCCGTTAGCCTTAATATCACACTCGTTCATTAAGGCAGTCTGACAGGATTGATAAATCATAAAGTCCCCCGTTTCCAGTCCAATCCAAATGCCGTGTGGCCGGGGTAGGGGGAGATGGGGGGGATTAACCGTTCAATCCCCGCCCCCCTATTCGCCGCCCCCCTATTCGCCGCATTGCGCCTTGTGGCGCAGCAGGTGGTCGGCCAGCACCAATGCCATCATCGCCTCGGCCACCGGCACGCCCCGGATGGCCACGCAGGGGTCGTGGCGGCCCTTGGTGGAAACTTCCGCGTCCTCGCCCCAGATGTCGACGGTCTTTTGGGCCTGGGGGATCGAGCTGGTCGGCTTGAAGGCGCAACGGGCCACGATGTCGGCCCCGGTCGAGATGCCGCCCAGCGTGCCCCCGGCGTTGTTGGAGAGAAATGTCGCCTTGCCGCCCTTCATTCGCATCTGGTCGGCGTTTTCGTAACCGCTCAGCTCGGCCGCCCCGAAGCCCGCCCCGATCTCGACGCCCTTGACCGCCGGGATGCTCATCAGGGCCTTGGCGATGTCGGCGTCGAGCCTGTCGAATATGGGCTCGCCCAAACCGGCCGGCACCCCGCTCACCGTGACCTCGACCACCGCCCCGATCGACGAACCTTCCTTGCGGATTCCGTCCAGGTAGACCTCCCATTGCTGGGCCGCCATCTGGTCGGGGCAGAAGAAGGGGTTGTTGTCGATCTCCATCTGGTTCCAGCGTTTGGGGTCTATTCCGTGCGGCCCCATCCGGACCATGGTGCCGGTGATATTGACGTCGTTGCCCAGGACCTTCCTGGCCACCGCCCCGGCCGCTACCCGGGCCGCCGTTTCCCGGGCGCTGGCCCGGCCCGAGCCCCGGTGGTCGCGGATGCCGTACTTCTGGAAATAGCTGTAATCGGCGTGGCCGGGGCGGAACTTGTCCTTGATATCGTCGTAGTCCTGGGGCCGGGCGTCGACGTTCCATATCAACAGGGCGATCGGGGCGCCGGTGGTCTTGTCCTCGAAGACGCCCGACAGAATCTCGATCTCGTCGGGTTCCCGGCGCTGGCTGGTGTGCCTCGACTGTCCGGGCCGCCGGCGGTCCAGGTAAAACTGGATGTCATGGGCGGTCAGCCCGATCCTCGGCGGCGCCCCGTCGATCACGCAACCGATGGCCGGACCGTGGCTCTCGCCGAAGGTGGTAACCCGAAACAGGTGGCCGAAGGTGGAGGACATGGCTGTTTATACCTGGGCTGTTTATACCTGGGCCGTTTATACCGTGGAAATGTCGGGGGCGTCGACGGCCTTCATGCCGACCACATGGTAGCCGCAATCGACGTGGTGGACCTCGCCGGTCACCCCGCTGGAGAGATCGCTGAGCAGGTAAAGGGCGGCCTTGCCCACGTCGTCCTGGGTGACGTTGCGCCGAAGCGGCGAGTTCAACTCGTTCCATTTGAGGATATAGCGGAAATCGCCGATTCCCGAGGCCGCCAGGGTCTTCATGGGACCCGCCGAAAGGGCGTTGACCCGGATGTTCAGGGCTCCCAGGTCCTCGGCCAGGTAGCGCACGCTGGCCTCCAGCGCCGCCTTGGCGATGCCCATCACGTTGTAGTGCGGGATGACCCGATTGCCGCCCAGATAGGTAAGGGTGATCAGGCTGCCCCCATCGTTCATCAGCCCCGCCGCCCGCTTGCAAATAGCGGTGAAGGAATAGCACGATATGTTCATGGTCTTGGTGAAATTCTCGGGGCTGGTGTCGATGTACTTGCCCTTCAATTCCTCCTTGTCCGAATAGGCGATGGCGTGGACCAGGAAGTCCAGCTTGCCCCAGCGTTGGCGGATTTCCCCGAAAACGCCGTCCAGGCTGGCCGGATCGGTGACATCGCACGGCAATATTATGTCCGAGCCGACCGTCGCGGCCAACGGCCCGACCCGCTTGAGCAGGACATCGCCCTGATAGGTGAAGGCCAGTTCGGCGCCCTGTTGATGGGCCGCATTGGCGATCGACCAGGCTATCGAGCGGTCGTTGGCGACGCCCATGACAAGGCCTTTCTTTCCGGCCAGCAAGGGACCAGTTTCCAGCATGAAATTCCCTCTTATTACCCTTATTACCCTTTTATTATATGGGCCGCACAACGAAGCGGCTGCATCCTACACCAAACCGGCCGGCGGAAAAAGCCGGTCCTTAAAGCCCCCCCCGGGATGCCTTCGCTAACACAATGGCGGCTCGATGGTCAATTGGGGGAATTAAGGGTGATGCGAAAAATCGGGAATTCGAACATATCCCCATTCACGGGGCGGGCCCGATCAGCCGGCTTTGGTGCTTTTGCGGCGGACCGGGGATCCGCCTTTCGGTTTCCAGCTTTTGGCGAATTCGATCAACTCCTTGTCGGGTTTGGCGGGCAGCACGATCTTCAGTTTTATGTATTGGTCGCCCCGTCCTTTTTTGTCGATTTCAAGCCCCTTTCCCTTGAGCCTCAGGGTGGTGCCGGTGTTGGAGCCTTGGGGAACGCTGAGCGAAACCGCGCCGTCGATGGTGGGGGCCTCGATGGAGCCGCCAAGCACCGCCTCGCCCAAGGTGACCGGCAGTTCCATATGGATGTCCTTTCCCTCCTGGGTGAACAGGGGATGGGGCTTGACCAGGATTTCCACATTGGCGTCGCCGCTTTTTCCGCCGCCCACACCCTCCATGCCCTGTCCCCTGAGGCGCAGAATCTGTCCGTTTCCGGTGCCCGGCGGAATGATCACTTCCAGGCGCTTGCCGTTGGTCATGCTTACCCGTTTCCTGGCCCCGCGGGCGGCTTCCAGAAAATCCACCTTGAGGGTGTACGAGACGTCGGTCCCGGCAATCTTGAGGCCGGCTTTTTCCTTGGCGGCCCGTTTGGAAAAAAAGTTCTCGAACGGTTTCCTGGCTTTGGCCCGGGGCTGCCTTGGCCCCCCGGAACGCCCCCACGGACGTTTTGGGGGACGTCCCTTTGGAGCCCCGCCGGCGTCGATCTCGCCCTTATCGAAGCTCTTTCTTTTCTTGGGGTCGGAAAGCAGGTCGTAGGCCGCCGATATATCCTTGAACTTTTCCTCGGCTTGGCGATCCTGGGGGTTGCTATCGGGATGAAGCTTCCTGGCCAGCCGGCGGTAGGATTTCTTTATATCCCCAGGCGATGCGTTTTTTGCAAGGCCGAGGATTCTGTACGGATCTTTCATTTATCAGGGCCAGTCGCAAAAAAACCTAATCACCGCGAACGGGCGGCGGAAAGAGCCCCGGCCGCCGGGGGGTGGTTATTGAACTATCCTCCAGGTGCCGTCGGATTGCCGGCATGCCCGGCCGATCGCCTTTTCCTGCTGGCCGTCTATGTTGACGGTGGTTTCGAACTGGCGGCAGTCCTCTCCGCTGGCCGTTTCATAGACATTGGTCGGGGTGACTGTTCCGCTGTGTCCCGAATCCGGGTTGCTCCATGTCGAGGTCTGGCCGGACTTGTTGTGTTCCAGGGAACCCTGAGCGTTGCGTTCGGCGTGCATGCGGTCGGCCCGATCCAGGGACTTGCCGACCTCGCTGCCCAGATATGCGCCGCCCAGGGCGCCGATGGCGACCATCGCCAGCTTGCCCTTGCCGCCGCCCAGTTGCGATCCGATAAGGGCCCCAAGGCCGGCCCCGATCAAGGTTCCGCCGGTCTGCTTGGGGCTGTCCTGCATGTTCTCGCAGGCGGTGAGCGTCACGGCTATCAGGGTGGCGATGGCAATACGAGAAAGGGTCATGGCATTTGTGCTCCTGTTAGCTGTTGGTTAAAAAATGTGGGAGTGAACCTTCCATATCATAAAATATAGTAATAAAAATGCATGAAAGCACCGGCTGCCCGTTATGGGAGGGCCATTTCCCGGTTTCATGAAAAATAAACCGGCCCTATTTTAACGCAAGGACTACATGACTGTCACCTCAAGCATCGATCCGATAGACCTGTTCAAGAAATGGCTGGCCGAGGCTGAGCGCTCAGAGCCCGTAAACCCGGAAGCCGCGGCCCTGGCTACTGTTTCGCCGGACGGCATGCCGTCTTCGCGGATGATCCTGGTGAAGGGCGTGGATGAGCGCGGATTTGTTTTCTATACCAACCTGGAAAGCAGCAAGGCTCATGACCTTGCGGCCAATCCCAAGGCGTCGCTTTGCTTTTACTGGAAGTCGCTGAAACGCCAGGTGCGCGTTGAAGGGATCGTGGAAATGGTCGACGAGGCCGAAGCCGACGCCTATTTCGCCAGCCGGCCCCGGGCGGCCCGGATCGGGGCCTGGGCTTCGAAACAGTCTCAATCCCTTGAGGGCCGGTTCGAATTGGAGGCCAGGGTAGCCAAATACACCGCCAGGTTTCACGTCGGTGACGTTCCCCGCCCCGATTTCTGGTCGGGGTTCCGTATAGTTCCCGGCGATATAGAGTTTTGGCGGGAGCGTTCCTTCCGTCTGCACGACCGTACCATATATCATCGTCAACAAGACGGCTGGACGATGAAGCGTCTGTACCCCTGATGACTGAAAACCTGGGATCCGGCCGGGCGGCAACACCGCCGCTTCCGGGAAAGGACGCGGCGCGGCTGATGAGGCTTGCCACCTATGGCGCCGTTTCGGTGGCGGCGATTTTGATCGTCGCCAAATTCGGGGCGTGGCTGGCCACCGAATCGGTCAGCCTGTTGTCGACGCTGATCGATTCGCTGCTCGACGTGGGGGCCTCGCTGGTCAACCTTTTCGCCGTCCGCCGGGCCCTGCAGCCGGCCGATATCGATCACCGCTTCGGTCACGGCAAGGCCGAACCACTGGCCGGTTTGGCCCAATCCGCCTTTATCTGCGGTTCGGCATTGTTCCTGGTCATCGAATCGGCGGACCGCTTCATCCACCCCAGGACCGTCGTCAACACCGATACCGGTTATCTGGTTATGGTGTTTTCCATCGTGCTTACGGTTTCATTGGTGGCCTTCCAAAGGCATGTGGTGAAGAAGACCGGCTCCCTCGCCATCAGCGCCGATTCGCTGCACTATCAGACCGATGTCATGATTAATCTCAGCGTCGTCGTTTCGCTGTGGCTGGCCGGCGATAAGGGGATTTATTTCGCCGATCCGCTGTTCGCCATCGTGATCGCCGCCTACCTGGTCTGGGGGGCCCTGAAAATCGGCGGCCAGTCGCTAAACCTTCTCATGGACCGCGAACTTCCCATTGAAGACCGCCGCCGTATCCGGGAAATAGCCCTGGCTCATTGGAAAGTGCTCGACATGCACGATATGCGCACCCGGTCATCGGGAACCAAAATGTTCATCCAGCTCCACCTGGAGATGGATGGCGATATGACTCTGAACGAATCCCATGAAGTTACCGAGGACGTTATGCACGAGATAGAGCGCGCCTTTCCCAATGCCGACATCATAATCCACGAAGACCCGTTGGGAGTGGATGAAAAACGGGACGGCCTCGACTGAAGCTGCTTCCTTCGGAGGAGAACCATTAACCGTGATCGCTGAAAATCAGGACGAGGCCATAGATTTCCTGTCCAGCCCTGAATCCTTTGGCAGCGCGGCGAAGCCGGTGCAACGGGTCGATACCCACATTTCCATTGTCTTCCTGGCGGGGGATAGGGCTTACAAACTGAAGCGCGCCATAAGGATGCCTTATCTCGATTTCTCGACCCTTGAACTCCGCCGCGCCGCCTGCCTGGCCGAGGTCGAGGTCAACCGCCGCACGGCGCCGGGAATATACCTGGGAGTTAAGGCGGTCACCCGCGGCGGAGGTGGAGAGCTTGAACTAGGCGGCGAAGGAGAGGCGGTGGAGTGGCTGGTCGAAATGAGCCGTTTCGACGAGGACATGCTGTTTGACCGCATGGCCCGGCGCGGCGAACTGGTTCGTTCGGACATGGAGAATCTGGCCGGGGAGATCGCCGGATTCCACGGCTCCGCCGAGGTCCGCGCCGATTGCGGCGGGGCTTCGGGTATTGCGGCGATCATCAAGAACAACGCTGAATGTTTCGCCGAATGCGCCCAAGGCATTGCCGATGACGCCAAGGTTGGCCGGCTTGACGAATTGTCCCGGGATTTACTTGAGAGGTTGTCGCCGTTCCTCGGGGCCAGGGCCGAAACGGGGTTCGTCAGGCATTGCCACGGCGATTTGCACCTGAGAAACATAGTCATGATCGATGGCGCCCCGACCCTGTTCGACGCCATAGAGTTCAACCGGGAATTTACCGACATTGACGTGCTTTACGATCTGGCCTTCCTGTTGATGGACCTGGAGCACCGCTCGCTCCGGCGGCTCGCCTCCATCGCCTTCAACCGTTATCTGGATATAACCGGGGATGTGGAGGGAATCCGTGCCTTGGGGCTTTTTCTTTCGGTGCGGGCCGCCATCCGCTCCCACGTCGCCATGTTCGCCGCCGGCCTTTCCGGGCCCGACGATGCCGGGCTCCGCCGGGCCGAGGCTTGTGACTATCTTGACTTGGCTTTGAATTTTCTTTCCTCGCCCCACTCGCCCCGCCTGATCGCCGTCGGCGGCCTGTCGGGCAGCGGAAAGTCGCGCCTGGCAAGGGAACTGGCGCCTTTTTTAGGCTCCGCCCCGGGGGCGGTGGTGGTCAGAAGCGACGCCGTCAGAAAACGCCTGGCCGGCGTTTCGGTGCTTAGCCGTCTGGGCCCCGAAGGCTACACCCGGGAAATGTCGGAGCGCACCTACCGGGCCATGTTCGATGATGTGCGGGTTGCCTTGAAGTCCGGGTTCCAGGTGATTACCGATTGTGTCTTCGCCAAACCGGAACAACGCCACGATATTGCCGCCGTGGCGGCCGGGGCCGGGGTCGAGTTTCACGGCCTGTGGTTGGAAGCCCCGGTGGAGGTGAGGGAGGCCCGGGTCGCCGGGCGGCTCAAAAACGTCTCGGACGCCACCCCCGAAGTGATCCGCCGCCAACTCGGCTACGCGACCGGCCCGATTGAATGGGACAGGGTGGACAGCTCGGGGTCCAGGGATGAAACATTGAACAGGGGTCTTGGCCTGATCGGCCCTGACCCAGCGTAACCGCGGACTTCGGTTCCTTGCGGCCTGCTAGAGCTTACCGGGCTCCCCAAGTTCGAGTTCATCCAGGAAAAACACCAGGTCAATCGCCGGGGGTATGACGTCATGGCGGGTGAGCATGGCGTGGACCTGTCCCCGGTGGTGGGTCTGGTGGTTGTAGAGGGTAAGCAGGACATGCTCACAGCGGACCGTTTCCTCTCCTTTACCGATGATTCGTTGGTAGGTCACGGGCCGGGCGAGGTCTTCGCCGCCTAGCCCGTCGACAAGATCAATGAAGTATTGGTCCTCTTGCCGGCGCGCCTCTTCCAGACTTTCCAGGTCGTTAAACAGGATCTGGTCCAGTGAGCGGATTTCGTGATCTTTACCTTCGATGCGCCGGGTCCACAGGCGGTCGACCACCATTATGTGATTAAGCGTATTGTGGACCGAACCGAAATAGGCGCCGCCGTCGGCCCGGTATGCCTGTTCGGTCAATTCGGCGGCCGAGCCGTATATACGCCCATTTACCCAGGCGTTGAACCGGGCCATCAACGAGAAATTGTTCAACATCGCCTCCTTATTTTGTTCTCTAGGCTAAGACCGTGGTAAAATTCATTAAATATGTTTTTTCAGGAGGTTGAAATGGCGATCCGTATGATACTGGTTCCCCATGACGAGGTTAATGCGGCGAAACCGGCCCTGGAAACGGCATTCATCATCGCCAGGAATATCGGGGCCCACGTCAACGCCCTCCATGTGGGGGCCGATCCGAATGACGCCGTGCCGCTTATCAGCGATGGGATGAGTGGGGCGATCATCAATGAAATGATGGCCCTGGCCGAAAAGGAAACCGCCGAAAGGGCGGCCAAATCGCGCCAGGTGTTCGGCGAATTGTGCTCCAGGTTCTCGATTGAGGAGACCGAGACGCCATCGCCCGAAACCGTCCCTTCGGCAAGCTGGACCAATGAACAGGGCCTGGTCGGCCAAGCCACCGCCGTGCATGGCAGGCTTTCCGACCTGATAGTGGCGGTGCGCCCGGTGGCGGGGTCCGAGGCCTCTTCGTCGCTGGTCCTTAACGCCGCCCTGTTCGAGACCGGCCGCCCGGTTCTCGTGGCGCCGCCATCGGCGGCCGGCGAAATCGGGCGCAAGGTCGCCATATCCTGGAATGGCAGCGCCGAATCGGCGCGCGCCGTGGCGGCGGCCATGGAGTTCATAGAGGCCGCCCAAGAGGTGTTCGTACTGACCGCAAAAAGCGACCGCACGTCGCTTAATGTGGCCCCGGAACTTGTTTCCTATCTCGCATGGCACGGCGTTAAGGCCGGGACCAAGGCCTTTTCGCCGTCCGGCGGACCGACCGGCGCCGCCCTGCTCGGCGAATGCGCCGCCATCGGGGCCGACATGCTGGTCATGGGGGCCTATACTCACAGCCGCATGCGCCAGCTTATACTGGGCGGGGTCACCAGCCATGTCCTGGAACATGCCGAGGTTCCGCTTTTGATGGCGCATTAGGGGGTTTAGAGTCTATGGAAGAAGACGAAAAAGAAGGTGAAAGAAAAACCGTCGTCATAACCGGGGCCAGCCGGGGCATCGGCCATGCCACGGCCAGGTATTTTATGGACCGGGGTTGGCGCATAATCACCTGTTCGAGGGGAGAGGTGCCCCCCGAATGCGGACTCGAACCCAACTGGACCCGCCACATTCCAACCGATCTGGCCGACGACGCCAGCCTCTCGGACTTTATCGGCGCCATAAACGATGAGTTGGCGGACGGCCCGCTTAACGCCCTTGTAAACAACGCCGGGATGTCGCCGAAGGCCCCCTTCAAGGAGCGTCTGGGCTGCCTCAACGGCGACCTCGAGGCCTGGCGCCAGGTGATGGAGTTGAATTTCTTCGCGCCCTTGAAGCTGGCCCGGGGGCTGGCCGCGCCGCTCCACAAGAGCAAGGGGGCGATCGTCAACATAACCTCGATCGCCGGCCATTCCATTCATCCCTTCGCCGGTTCGGCCTATTCCATCTCCAAGGCTGCGCTGTCGGCCCTGACCCGCGAGCTGGCCAACGAGTTCGCGGCGCTCGGCGTCAGGGTAAACGCCGTCGCCCCGGGCGAGATCGAGACCGGGATGGTGGGACCCGAATACGAGGTGCTTATTCCCCGCATACCGCTCGACCGCATGGGCTCGCCCACCGACGTGGCCTCGGCGGTCTATTTCCTGTGTTCCGGGGAAAGCGGCTATGT
>JAZFTA010000058.1:0-3976 GCA_036446415.1 Rhodospirillales bacterium
GGGCCGGGTGCCGTGTCGGCAACATGGAGTTCTTCCAGTTCCATCCGACCTGCCTTTACCACCCCGAGGCCAAGTCGTTCCTGATTACCGAAGCGGTGCGGGGCGAGGGCGGAAAACTGCTGCTTCCCGACGGATCGCGCTTCATGGACAGGTTCGATGAACAAGGCGAACTTGCGCCCCGCGACATAGTGGCCCGGGCCATCGACCACGAGATGAAACGCCTGGGCGTCGATTGCGTCTATCTCGACATCAGCCATAAACCAAGGGATTTCATAGAGAGCCGGTTCCCGACGGTTTTGGAACGATGCCGTGAGTTCGGTTTCGACATGACCAGTAAGCCGATCCCGGTGGTCCCGGCGGCCCATTACACCTGCGGCGGCATCGTCGCCGACAAAAGGGGGAGGACCGACATAGAAGGGCTTTACGCGATAGGCGAGGCCGCCTTCACCGGACTGCACGGGGCCAACCGCATCGCCAGCAATTCGCTGCTCGAGTGTCTGGTCTTCTCGACGGCCGCCGGCGACGACATCCTGGAGAACATGGATTCCGCCCCCGAGCCCCCGGAACTGGCGCCGTGGGACGAAAGCTGGGTCACCGATTCCGACGAGGAAGTCGTGGTCTCGCACAACTGGGATGAACTGCGCCGGTTCATGTGGGATTACGTCGGCATCGTGCGCACCGACAAGCGGCTGGGACGGGCCAAGCGGCGCATCGATTTGCTGCTTTCGGAAATCGACGAGAACTACGGCAACTTCCGCGTCACCAACGATCTGCTGGAGTTGCGAAACCTGGCCATGGTCGCCGACCTGATAATCCGCTCGGCGATGGCTCGCAAGGAAAGCCGCGGCCTGCACTACACCCTGGACTACCCCCAAACCATGGCGGAGGCCGTCAACACCATTTTGAAACCGGGCCTGAACCCGTCATGACCGCCGCCGTTGACCCCAAAACCATATGGCGCGTCATTGACCATGCGTTGGCCGAGGACTTAGGAAGCGGCGACATTACCTCGGCGGCGGTAATTCCCGAAGATGCCCGGTTCAGGGGCGTCATGACGGCCCGCCAACGGCTGGTCGTGGCCGGCCTGGATATAGCCTTTGAGGTATTCAAAAAACTGGACCCCGACGCCGTCTTGGAAACCATTGTAGTGGACGGGGATCATATCCAAGCCGGAACCCGCATGACGGTTGTTGAGGGTAACGCCCGGGCCATGCTTGGGGCGGAACGGACCGCCCTCAACCTGCTTCAGCATCTGTCCGGGATCGCCACCCTGAGCCACGCCTTCGTGGAGCGTATGGAAGGAACCGGGGCGGTGCTTCTGGACACCCGAAAGACCGTTCCGGGGTTGAGGGAGCTGGCCAAGTACGCGGCCCGCATGGGCGGGGCAAGGAACCACCGCATGGGCCTCGGCGACGGGGTCTTGATCAAGGACAACCACATCGCCGTCGCCGGCTCGGTCGGGCAAGCCGTGAAACGGGCCCGTGATGGGGGGCTCGAGTCCATAGAGGTCGAATGCGACACCATCGGCCAGGTAACCGAGGCCATTGCCGCCGGGGCCGACCGGTTGTTGCTCGACAACATGGACCTTGAAACCATTGCCCAGGCGGTGGAACTGGCCCGTGGAAAGGCCGAGACCGAGGCCTCGGGCGGGGTGTCGCTTCAAACCGTTGGCGCCATCGCCAAAACCGGCGTCGATTTCATCTCGGCCGGCGCCATAACCCTCTCGGCTCCGGCCGTCGACATCGGCCTCGACTGGGAAACCGAAGGTTAATACCAAGGGTCATAGATATTGACCCTTGGTATTAGCCTATTCTTCTTCCTCGCCGGCCGCGACGAGGTCCAGCCCGACCCCGGCCTCGGCCAGCATTTCCCTGGTCACGCTCATATCGTCGCTCCACCTCTCAGCGAAGCCGCCGTCTTCCAGGCAGCCCTCATCGACGACGACCCGGCGGATACCGACCTGGATTATGGCCCTGGCGCAATCGGCGCACGGCACATGGGTTACATAGATGGTGCACCCTTTGAGCGACATGCCGATGCGGGCCGCGTTGTATATGGCGTTGCGCTCGGCGTGTTCGGTCCAGTCGTATTTGTTGGGGCGGTCGTGGCGGCCTTCCTTCTCGTCGTCGATAAGGCGCGGAAACCCGTTGTATCCGTAAGGTCCGGGGGTCTTGTCCTCGCCGACGATGGCGGCCCCGACTTGGGTCGAGCGGTCCTTGGACCACTTGGAGACCTCCCTGGCCAGACGGAGAAACCTCGAATCCCACTTCGACATTTCAAAAGCCTTCCCTAAAACTTGCGCTCGGCTATCAGTTCCGGGCTCATCCGGGACTGGCGGATGTAATGGGCCAGGATGTGCATCAGTGATTGGTGGGTGTCCTCGACGACGCCGTAGTTATCGGCCTCCACATGCAAAGACACCGTCGCCATGGCCGCGGTGCGGCCGCCTGAGAATCCGCTCAACGCGATGACATCGACGCCGTTGTCCAGAGCCCACTGGGCAGCCCGGACCACGTTCTCGGAATCGCCCGAAGCGCTTATGGTCACCAAAACGTCGCCGGAAACGGCGGCCGTAGCGAGCTGGTAAACAAACACCTGGTCATAGGAAAGGTCGTTGGCGATGGCCGAGATCATTGAAATGTTGTCGCTTAAGGAGACAACGCGGGGCACAAGGTCGGTATCGGTCTGGACCAGCTTGGCGTGGTCGCAGACGAAGGTGTTGGCGATCGCCGCCGAACCGCCGTTGCCGCACACATATAAGGTGGCCCGGCGCCGGTAGGCCTCCTCCATCATTTTCGCCGCCTCGGCCAGCTTACCCCGGTCGACGGAAGCCCCGGCCTTGGCTATTCGCTCGAAATAGGCGTCCGAATAGGCCCCAATGCCGTCGTATTTATCGTCGGGAAAAGTCATGGGGTTTTTATATCCTACCCTTGGCTTCGGCGAAAGTGGGCCTTTGCCGGCCTCGCCTCAACGCCTAGTGTCCGAAACGGGAAGCAGCAAGACAAGCCCGGCCACGAAAAAGATGAGTATAGTCGCCATCCCGGCCCGTTGACTGGCGAACGCCGTGGTCGCCCAGGCCAACAGGGCGGGGCCGGCAAAGGCGGATGCCTTGCCCGACAGGGCGTAAAGGCCGAACATCTCGGTAACCAGGGGCCGGGGCGCCAGACGCGCCATCATCGAACGGCTGGCCGCCTGGGCCGGACCGACGAATATGCCGAGCGGCAGGCCGAAGACCCAGAACATGGTCTTTGACTGGACCACCAGCAGGCACCCCCCCAGCACCGTCAACCCCGCCACCGAGATCATGATGACCCTCTTGGGGCCGAACCTGTCGTCGGCCCAGGCGAAACCGGCCGCGCCTAAGCCGGCGGTGAGGTTTATGGCGATCCCGAAGACGATCAGTTCGGAAAAGTCCATCCCGAAGGTGCCGGCGGCGTATATGCCGCCGAAGGCGAACAAGGTGTTCAGGCCGTCGGTGTAGATCATGCGGGCCAGCAGAAAACGCGCAATATTGGCGTGATCCCTGATCTTGCCGAGGGTCGTCATCAGGTCTCCAAGGCCCTGACGCACGGCCTCCGCCAGGCCCAGGCCCCGGCCCGGCGCGTCGGGGGTCAGCCAGAACAGCGGAATTGAAAACACCGCCAGCCACGCCGCCGCCAGCGGGGCGGTGGCCCGCAGGTGTTCGGCGTTTTCCCTGTCCAGGCCGAACCACGGGGTCTCCGCCTGAACCAGCCCGACCAGGGCCAGGGCCAGGCAGGCCAGCCCGCCGGCATAGCCCAGTCCCCAGCCCCATCCCGACACCCGCCCGATCCTGGATTTATCGACAAGGCCGGGAAGCATTGAGTTGTAGAACACCATACCCATCTCGAAGGCGAAGTTGGCGATAGCGACGAAAACCAGCGCCCACAGCGTCATGGACGCATCCGGCGTGGTGAACCACAGCATGGAAGTGGCGGCGACGCATATGACAGTGAAG
>JAZFTA010000059.1:0-7012 GCA_036446415.1 Rhodospirillales bacterium
AACGTAGTGCTCTCCCGCTGAGCTACGCGCCCCAAGGCAATAACGGCGCCGCCGCCTTCAGAGGATGGCGTTTTAGTCCGAACCGCGCCCCATGGCAAGCGCCGCCTGGCGGAAATATTTGAAAAGGGCATGGCGTCCTTAATTTAAGGCAATAAGTTAAATCATATCTGTTTGGCGTTGCGCCTAAGCCGCCAAGGGGGTAAACAAGGCGCCGTCTTTTTTACAGTAAACAGGCCTCCTTCCCGTGGACAGCGCCCTGAGAAACGCCAATCCCATTGCCCTCGGCGAAACCAGCCCCGATGAGGGCATGGCCCCGCCATGCCAGGTCATGGCGCCCAAGACGCAGACGGTTCCGGTGGTTTTCGCCTCACCCCACAGCGGGCGAAATTATCCAAGGGATTTTCAAGCCGCTTCCAGGCTCGATCCCTTGAACCTCAGGCGGTCCGAGGACGCTTTCGTCGACCGGATTTTCGCTTCAGCCCCGGACCGCGGGGCGCCGCTGCTAAGGGCCCTTTTTCCAAGGGCCTATGTGGACCCCAACCGCGAACCCCTGGAGCTTGACCCCTCGATGTTCGATGATCCTCTTCCCCATGGGGCCAACGGCGTTTCACCCAGGGTCGCCGCCGGACTCGGCACCATCGCCAGGGTGGTCACCAGCGGCGAGGAGATATACGGCTCGAAACTCGCCCTTGAAGACGCCATGGCGAGGATCGGCGAGCTGTATCATCCCTACCACCGGACCTTAAGCGGCCTGATAGAGGCGACCCGGGAAAAGTTCGGCGGCTGTCTGCTGATCGATTGCCATTCCATGCCCTCGGTCGGCGGCCCCATGGACAGCGACACCGGCTCAGAGCGCGCCGATATGGTGCTGGGCGATTGCCACCAACGCTCATGCGCCCCCGAAATCACCCGCTTGGCCGAACAAACCCTTACCTCGCAGGGCTTCGTGGTTAACCGCAACACCCCTTACGCCGGCGGCTATACCACCCTCCATTACGGGGCCCCCGCCAAGGGCGTGCACGCCTTGCAGATAGAGATCAACCGGGCCCTTTACATGGACGAGGACAGGATAATCCCCGGACCCGGCTTCGACGGCCTGAAGGGCAAAATCGACAGCCTGGTCGAGGCCATTACAGGCATCGATCCGAAAATACTGGCCCAGCCATGACCAACGCCGTCCCCACCAACGAGCCGGAAATCATTGTCCGCGAAGCTTCCGACGGCGACATGGCGGCGGTCCAGGTCATATACGCCCATCATGTGCTTAACGGTTTCGCCAGCTTCGAGGAAACCCCGCCCGATGTGGAAGAAATGGCCAGGCGCCGGGCCGATCTCACCGGCCACGGCCTGCCCTTCAGGGTCGCCTGCCTGGACGGCGTGGTCAAGGGGTACGCCTACGCCGTGCCCTACCGCCGGCGCTCGGCCTACCGTTACACCGTCGAGGATTCCGTCTACATCGCCCCCGATTGCCTGGGTCTGGGCTTAGGCGCAAGGCTGCTTGAAGACATAATCGAGACCTGCGCCGCCTTGGGATACCGCCAGATGGTGGCAATCATCGGAGGGTCCGACAACAGCGCCTCGATCAATCTGCATGCCAAGCATGGCTTTGTCCATGCCGGCATGCTCAAGTCCGCCGGCTTCAAGTTCGGCCGTTGGGCGGATTCGGTTATCATGCAGCGCCCCTTGGGATCGGGAAATGAAACCCTGCCCGGATAACCACCCCATGATCATAAAAAAAGGATCATAAAAAAAGACCGCGCTCAACGCGCGGTCCGAGTCCCTCGTGGCGCCGTCACAATATTAAGGACGGGCTACTTATTAACTCGTCATGCTTCCTAATTGGTAGGTTATGGAAGCGAGGGTGACAGGAAGACGAGCGTTGCGTACGCATAATAAATCCCAGATTGCGGCCGGGCGAATCAACTGTTTGTGAAATATGCATAAATCCGCCCCAAAACCTCTCTCCATGGCGTGGTTCAGGGGCCTTGGTTGCGGGGCCGTGGAGCCCCCCAGGCGCCCCCCCAGGCGCGTATTGGCACATTCGTTGCAAAGTATGTTTTTAGGGAAAAGGAATGTGGATAGATGAAAACCGCACGAAAACTGCCTGAATACGCTTTCAAATGGCTCCTGTTCGGGGTTGTTTTCGGCGCGGCTTTCCCTGCTCAAGCCATTGAAAAAACAGGTGATATTTGCTCCAGCCAAATTCCCGGACTCGAACGCGCCGCCAAAATCCCAAACCACCTTCTGAGCGCCATTTCGCTCGCCGAATCGAGCCTCTGGGACGAGGAAAAACAGGCAATTGTTGCCTGGCCGTGGACCGTTACCGCCGAGGGTAACGGCCGCTATTTCGCCACCAAGACCGACGCCGTGACCCATGTTCTGGAGCTTTGGGCCAGGGAGGTAACCAACATTGACGTCGGCTGCATGCAGATCAACCTGTATTACCATGCCGGCGCTTTTGAGGACCTGGAACAGGCCTTCGATCCCGCCGCCAACATAGCCTACGCCGCGAAATACCTGACCAACATGTTCAAGGCCACCGGCTCGTGGACCCAGGCCGCGGCCTACTATCATTCAACGGTCCCGGAAAAAAACCGCCCTTACAAGCTGAAAGTCATGAAATTCTGGAACTCCGAACGCCGGGCCGCCGCCAATGGCTCGCGCAGCACCCGGTCCAAGCCCGCGGCGGGGCCGGCTTACGCCATGGACACCCAGCGCACCGCCAAACTCAACGCCCGTTTCAAGGCGGCCCGCGAAGAGGAGCGCCAATCCGGTCCGGCCAGCCTGCGCCAAAAGCAATTGCGGGCGTGGCACGAATTCCCCAACGGTTCGTATGGCCCCAACGGTTCGTATGGAATGACACAACTGGCGGCCATGCGCCGGGCCGAGATGGAAGCGAAACGCCTCCGCGAGGCGCGAGGCGAAGACACCGATACGGACGGGGCCCGTTTCGCCGAAAAACGGAAGGCCCAGTTGAGTTCATGGCGTCAAGGCAACAACTGGCTCAATGATCCCTCCTGACCCGCCCGGGGCAACGCCGTCTCCTTAATTTGAAGCTCCCTAACTGACGAATATGCGGTTTGCCTTGAACGTCCCGGCGGTTTAGAAGATCGTCGTCAATGTCCCGCATGCTTCTTATGTAATAAAAGCGTTTACAAACCGGAAAAATATCTAACGTGAGTAAAATGCTTTCCACCCTTCCCTCGGCGTTCGACCGCCTTGACCAAATAGCGGCCCGGCTGAAAGACAAAAAACCGGCGATTTTTCTTGATTACGACGGTACGCTGACGCCGATAGCGGACAGACCCGAGTTGGCGGTCCTGGACAGCGCCATGCGCGATTTAATAAGCAGGCTGGCCGGGAATTACACAATTGCCATAGTCAGCGGCCGCGACCGGCTGGACGTTAAGGAACTTGTCGGACTGGAAAATATCATCTACGCCGGCAGCCATGGTTTTGACATCGCCGGCCCGGACGGCGTCTCCATCCGCCGCCAGGAAGGAGCCGAATTCAAGGGTGAGCTGAAAAAGGCCGAAAAAGCCCTGCGCCACGAACTGGATTCCCTTAAGGGAGCCCTGGTCGAACCCAAGAAGGCATCCGTCGCCGCCCACTTCCGCCAAGTCGAAGAAAACGAGCGGCCCAGGATCAAGGCGGCGGTTGACGCCATCCTTGACGGTCATCCGGAGCTCCGCGCCACCCCCGGAAAAATGGTATACGATATTCAACCGCGTCTGGAATGGGACAAGGGCAAGGCGGTTCTATATATTATCGAGACGATGGATTTGAATCGTCCGGACGTGGCGGCTGTATATTTCGGCGACGACATCACCGACGAAGACGCCTTTAAGGCCATTGCCGAGAAGGGGATCGGCATTTTCGCCGGCGACATAACCGTCCTCGCCGAGGACCGGCCTACGGCCGCCGATTATTACGTCAAAAACGTGGATGAAGTAGGCCGCCTGCTGCAATTACTGTTCGATTCATAATGGCGGGGTTTGTTCTCTAACGCCCGCCGGTCAATGGGTATCAGCCTATTGCAAACACACGGTATTTTGCGATTCGCGGCCAACAAGCCTATCATCGGGAAACATGATAGAATTGTTGCGCCTTAAGGCGGCTGTTCGGATCATTTCCGGCCGCTTTTATGACCGCCGCGCGAATGATTGATTCCTGGAGGAACGCCTCTTGAGCCGTCTTATCGTCGTTTCCAATCGGGTCACCGTGAAAACCGACAAAATGGCCCGGGCCGGCGGATTGGCGGTGGCCCTGCAGGATGCCCTTGGCGAACACGGCGGCGTTTGGTTCGGGTGGAGCGGCAAGGTTGAGTCCAAGCCCCGCGCCAAACCAAAACTCACCAAATCCGGACCGGTCACCTACGCAACCGTCGACCTGTCCCGCAAGAATTATAACGAGTATTACAACGGCTTCGCCAACCGGACCCTTTGGCCCCTGTTTCATTACCGTCTCGACCTTGCCGCTTTCAGCAAACAGAACTATTCAGGCTATCTCAGGGTCAACACCATGTTCGCCGAACAGCTGCGGCCCCTGATCAAGCCGGACGACCTGATCTGGATTCACGACTATCACATGATCCCCATGGGCGAGGAACTGCGCCGGGCCGGCGTCAAGCAGCCGATGGGCTTTTTCCTCCACACTCCGTTTCCGGCCATGGAGATTCTTACCGCCCTGCCGGGACACCGCACCCTGATCCGGGCTTTATGCGCCTACGATGTAGTAGGGTTTCAGACCGAGAACGATTTACGGGCCTTTCTCGACTACGTGGTCCACGAAGCCGGGGGCGGGATCATGGGCAATCACCTCATCCACGCCTTCGGGAAAACCCTGAGGGTCGATACCTTTCCCATCGGAATCGACACCGAGGCAATAGTCAAGGCGGGGATGCAGGCCACCCATTCCGGCACGGCCAAGCGCCTGCGCGAACGTCAGAAGGACAGTGAATGGTTAATCGGGGTCGACCGGCTGGACTACTCCAAGGGTCTGGTCGAACGCCTGAAATCATTCGAACGCCTGCTGGAAACCTATCCCGCCTACCGGGGCAGGGTTACCCTGATGCAGATCGCCCCGCCTTCGCGTTCCGAGGTTCCGGAATACAAGGAGATACGCCGAACCATTGAAGCCGAATCCGGACACATAAACGGAAGGTTCGCCGAATTCGACTGGCTGCCCATCAATTATCTGAACCGCAGCTTCACCCGCAATGACCTTGCCGGGTTTTACCGGGCCAGCCGCATCGGACTGGTAACCCCGTTGCGGGACGGCATGAACCTGGTCGCCAAGGAATACGTCGCCGCGCAGAACCCCCTTGACCCCGGAGTTCTGGTGCTTTCCAGGTTCGCCGGCGCGGCCCGCGAAATGGGCTCCGCCCTGATCGTCAATCCCTTCGATTTCGACGAAGTCGCCGAAGCCATAGCCCGGGGTCTGGAAATGCCCCTTGACGAAAGACGGGAGCGGTGGGCGTCGATGATGGAGAACCTCCGCTCGAATACCCTTGGCGTATGGCGCGACAGTTTTCTCAAGGTGCTGAGCGAAGCCCCATACGAGGGGTGAACGCCGCATTGCAATCGATTCTCCATGGCCCAGATTGACACCACATCGTCCGTTCCGGACCACAAGGCCGAAGGAGCCGAAAAGCGGCCCTATGCCCTGTGGGACATTTCCATTGAAACGCTTAAAATATTTGTTCCCCTGACGATACTTTTGACCTCCGGCATCATGGGGTTCTTGTATTTTGACCGCGAAATCAAATTGTCGGCCCTGGAAACCAGTGAGAACTCCCTGGTTGAACTGGGGAGAAGCAACGTCAACCGCGATTTCGAAGTATTCATTTCCGATGTTTCCATCCTCGCCAAAAGCGAATCCCTGGAACGCCTGATTAATGAGGACACCTACGGCGCCCGCACAACCCTGGCCAACAAATTCCTGATTTTCGCCGAGGACAGGCGGAATTACGACCAGATCAGATACCTGGATAAATCAGGGATGGAAATCGTCCGCGTCAACTACGCCAACGGCAAGGCGGCAATCGTCCGCCAAGACGAGCTGCAGGACAAATCAGGAAGGTATTATTTTTCCGAGACCTTTGCCCTGGCCCGCGGCGAGGTTTTCATCTCTCCGCTTGATCTGAACATTGAACGCGGCCAAATCGAAATACCGTTCAAACCCATTATCCGGGTCGGAACGCCGATTTATGACCTTATCGGGCGCAAACAGGGCATCGTGGTGTTGAGCTACCTGGGTGAGAGGCTGATAGGCCGGTTCGACGAGGCGATGTCCGCCACTTCCGGCCACGCTTATCTCATCAACAACGAAGGCTACATAACTCGAGGCCAGAACCCCGATGAGGAATGGGGGTTCATGTTCGATAACGATTTCGTTTTCGACAGGAAATATCCGAATTCATGGTCAATAATAACAGGTTCGGAATCGGGGCGGTTCTACGACAAGAACGGATTTTTCACCTTCAGCACCTTTCATCCGAACCCAAAAAATAGGAATCAGGGTGCTGATGAACCGACGCGATCCTGGAAGATCGTTACCCATATACCCACTGAAAACTACGCATTCGCTTCACTTAAAAGGTTAAAGCCGACATTGGCGTTTTTCGGCGTCCTTCTGTTTTTTTCGGGGTTGGGCAGCTATGGACTGGGAATATCCCGGCTTAACAAGCGGCTTGCCGGCGAGGCCCTTCGCAGATCCGAGCAGTGGTTTTCCAAGGCCTTCCATTTCAGTCCCAACATGATCGTGATCGCCGATATTAGCGACGGGCGCATTCACGACGTTAATGAAACATGGCTTTCGATCTTGGGCTACGAACGCGGCGAGGTAATCGGAAAGACCGTATTTGAACTGGGTCTATGGAGCGAACCAAGACAACGGCTGAAACTTGTAAAAAAAATCATGCGGGAAGGGAATGTCCGCGATTTCGTGGGAGAACTGATAACCAAGGATGGGGGCACACTTAGTTTTTTGTTCTCCGGCGAAACCATCGAAC
>JAZFTA010000060.1:0-4844 GCA_036446415.1 Rhodospirillales bacterium
CGAGTCAAACGAATGGGTAATTTACCGCAAAGCCGCCGTTCCACACGGTCAAACAAGGGAAGCGGTTTCGACCTGGCCGTCATTGGGGCGGGGTCGGCCGGCTTTTCGGCCGCCATCACGGCCGCCGATCAAGGCGCCTTGGTGGCGCTTATCGGCTTTGGGGCCATCGGCGGGACCTGCGTCAATGTTGGCTGCGTCCCTTCCAAGACCCTCATCCGGGCCACCGAGACCCTTCATCAGGCACGGAGCGCCGGCCGCTTCGAAGGCATTCGGGCGACCGCCGAAGTGGAGGACTGGCAAGCCATCATCGCCGGAAAGGACGAATTGGTCGCCTCGCTGCGCCGGGCCAAGTACGAAGACCTGCTGGCCGCCTACAACATGATCGATTACCTGGAAGGTAAGGCCCGGATCGTCGAGGGCGGAGTCGCCGTGAACGGAAATTCGATTGACGCCGACAAGGTCATCATCGCCACCGGATCGTCACCGGCAGCGCCCAGTATTCCCGGTATCGAGGCGGTTTCCTATCTGACCAGCACGACGGCGCTGCAACTGAAGGAATTGCCGGAGTCGTTGCTGGTGATCGGCGGCGGATACATCGGCTGCGAACTGGCGCAGGTTTTTTCCCGGGCCGGGGTCAAGGTCACCCTGGTCTGCCGGAGCCGTCTTTTGCCTGGAGCGGAACCCGAAATCAGCCGCGCCCTGACCGGCTACTTCCGTGACGAGGGGATGACGGTCCTGGATAGCCTCGAATACCGTGACATTGGCCGGACCGGTGAAGGCGTGGTTCTAAGCGTGGTAAGGGACGGGACCGGGGAACGCATCGAGGCGGAGCAGGTGCTGGCGACCGCCGGGCGCCGCCCCAACACGCGGGACCTGGGACTGGAAGAAGCGGCAATAGGGTTGGGGCCCAACGGCGCCATCATGGTTGATGACCGCATGCGTACGACCAAAAACGGAATCTACGCGGCGGGCGACGTGACGGGACTGGACCAGTTCGTCTACATGGCGGCGTACGGAGCCAAGCTGGCGGCCCAAAACGCATTGAACGGGGACCAGCGGGTTTACGACAACCGGGCCATGCCCTGGGTCGTGTTTACGGACCCTCAGCTGGGCGGTGTGGGCATCTCCGAGGCCGATGCGATCAAGAAGGGATTATCCGTGCGGACCTCCGTGCTGCCGCTCGATAGACTGCCCCGCGCCCTTGCCGCGAGAGACACCCGTGGTCTGATTAAGCTGGTTGCCGAACGGGGGTCGAACTGCTTGCTCGGGGCCCAGGTTCTCGCCCCCGAAGGCGCCGACAGCATCCAGACGGCCGCCCTTGCCATCAAGCTGAACCTCTCTATAACCGACTTGGCGGAGATGATCTTTCCCTATCTGACGACAGTCGAGGGACTGAAACTCGCCGCCCAGTCGTTCGACATGGACATTTCCAGGCTCCCGTGTTGCGCCGGTTGAATCCCTTGGACGAGATTCACTAATGAGGCTTGGCGGCATATTGGCCCGGTGGGCGCTCCCGGCAATCGGAGCAAGTCTGGCCATCTGGATTTTGTTCCGGCTCTACAAGGAGTTGGACTTCGATCGATTCGCCGCCGCCGTATGGGCGGCCGACGCCGGTTGGCTATTGGCCCTGGCGTTGACCATTCTTGCCGAGCAGTTGCTGCGGGGATGGAAGTGGCGGCAGATTCTATTTGACCTGAAGCCGGTCTCCACTTGGCGGCTGTTCGGAGCGATCCTTGCCGGCTATGGAGCCGCGGTCCTCATCCCGCTCGGCATCAGTCCGCTCGTACGTTCGTGGCTCATCGCCAGGCTGGAAAGTCTGCGATTGGCGTCTGTCCTCGTCACGGCGGCCGTCGAACGCTTCATCGACGGGATCGTTTTCGCCCTGATCGCCTTATTTGTCGCGTTGGCCGGCCCAATACCCTCGGTGGACGGCGATCTTCGGGCCGGCCTCGGTATCGCCGGCGCCCTCGGCCTTGTTTTCTTTTCCGGGCTTCTTTGGATGGTTTTCCGGGGGGGCCGGATACTCGACCGCTCCAACGCTTCGATCAGCCGTCTCATCGATTGGCTGGCGGCCAAGGGCGGGGCCCGTCTGAGCGGCCTGAGATCGGCGATTGCGGACGGCATCGTCTGGCCCGGCGCGCCGGCCCGGCGGATCGCCATTGTTGGCGCCAGTATCGCCATGAAAGTGGTTGCCGCTACCCATTTCCTGTGGTCCGGCCTGGCGGTCGGCATCACACTCGGAGTCTTAGACTACCTGTTTCTTCTGGTGTTCGCGGGTTTCGCCATGGTGTTGGCCCGCTTCATCCGCGTCCCGGGGGGATTCATCATCGGGTCCGGTTTCGCGCTCCATACTCTGGGCGTCCCCGGCGAGCGGGCCCTTGCCATGATCATGTTCACCCAAATCCTGACCATCGTCCTGATGGTCGGGATTGGGCTCGTCGTGTTGTGGCGGAGCGGCATCGAGATACGCTCCATGACCCAGGCCCAAGGGCATAGCGGTGGCGCCGCCTGATGGCCAAGGGAAAGTGGGGGGGTGAGTTCTGGAAGATCGCCGGGGCCACCCAGGGGGATCGGCGCGGCGTCCCATCAGCCACCCCGACTCCCCGAAAACCGGGCAAAGCGAAAGCCCGCCAGGAACGCGGCTTGTTCCGTGACGCTCTTAAAGCGTTTTAAACGCAGTAATTATTCTACGATGACCAGATTTTCCGCGGAAGATTTGCCGTTTTGGCCGGGCACCAGTTCGAATTCGACCTTTTGGCCCTCATTCAGGGTCTTCAGTCCGGCTCGTTCGACGGCGGAAATGTGAACGAACGCGTCTCGGGAGCCGTCTTCAGGTTCGATGAAACCATAACCCTTGGTCGGGTTGAACCATTTAACAGTACCAGTAGCCATATACTTAACCTCTCTCAAATTACAGTGCCGATGCGACCCGCAATTCGCGGCGTCACGATAGTTTAACGTGTCACAAATTCTCTGGGTAACTTGGCCAAGCGCGCAAGCGTTCAGAAAGATACGCCGGGATAATGTGTAACCGCAGCTACCATAAGGCTCATTTCCGGCGAATGTGCAAGCACAATCAGCATGTCCTCTCCGGCCCAAGATGCCGGAAAAACCGCTCAGCCGCCGGGCCTGTTTTATGGGCGGGGCGGGGCGGTTCCTTGGCCGTCCGGTTGGGGGCCGGGGGCGGGGGGCGCAAAGCCCTTTGGACGGTTGGAACGGGCGCTGAAATAGACGGTGCATATCCTGACCCAGTTGTCGACGCCGTCGGTGCGGTTGACGCTAAGGTCGGGAACATGGTTGCAGAAATAAGACAGCGGCAGGCCGGATTGCCCGCCCTGGAATTTAGGGGTGTTGGGGGCCGGTTCGGGGCCGCTCTGGGAGTCGGCCGGGGCCCATATCAGCAAGGCCATGAAAAAGGCGGCCAGCGGGTACATGCGGAGTTTCATTTTTCCTCCCAAGTCCTGGAAAACATGGGTCTGATGTTTTGCCGTATTCCCGGACGCCGCGTATCCAGCGCCCCGGAACGGTGATTATAGGGAAATACCACCAACAAACGGTTAAGGCCCGTAACGCTTTATGAACCGGGTGTTCGCGGCCCGTCCCGGCGTTGGCCTTCGATACGGCCGTTAAGGTTAACACTGTCACGTCCACCCAAAAGTTACCCAGACCACTAGCCCGGCGCTTCCCAAGAAACCATACGGGGGCTTGGGGCCCTGTCACCACAGGCATGGCAAACACTTTTTTTGCGCCCCCCCGGCAATAACATTGCGGAGGCCGATAATTCCGGCTTAATTATCCCCATGAACTCCTTTCAAAAAGAATCCGACCTTTCCGCCCTGGCCCCCGGTACCTCGACGGTGATTTTCCGCCCCGTCCGCAAGGCCGGGGACGGCTCTTCGGCCGGCCATTATTGCGTGCCGGCGAAACGGACCAATGAAGGCGAGCTGTTGGTCGGGGACGGGATAATGCTGGCCGGCAGCGGAGGCAAGGTTCTTGATACGAAAAGGCTGACCGAAAACATTCAATGGGTGATTGGCAAGGCGGTGGCCTTTTTAAGAACCCGCCGCTCGCGCGGCGAGGAAACGACTGTGATCGTTCCCATGAACGCCATCGCCCTTGGCTCGAAGGATGTGGCCACCTCTTTCGCCCAACTGTGCCGTAGCGCCGAACCCGACCTCAGGGACCATTTCATAGTCGAGGCCTTTAATTTTCCAAGGAAAATGAATCTTTCCTTTCTCGACGACATAGCCATTCTGCTTTATTCCTTTTCCCCGGTTTATCTGGCCCGGCCCAACCTGGGTTGGACCGATTTCACGATCTTCGCCAACTGCAACTTCCAGGGTGCTTCGGTGGACCTGATGAACAAGCCGTGGCCCGAAGACAAGGTCAGGACTTTTTTCGAGGAATTCGTAGGCGGCGCACGGACCAGGCGGCTTTCAACATATGTCCACGGCGTAGGCTCATCGGCCATCGCCAAGGCCGCCAAAGCCGCCGGGTGCGACTATATGGACGGAGAGCAGGTTTAGGTTTTCAGATTTGATTTTGGTTTGTTGCATTGCGCCCCCGGCGCGGCGGCGCCCTGGAAAACAATGGAACTTAAGGACGGGGGTTGGGGGATATACTAAAAGCCGCCACTGAACTTGGACACATAAATCGTTATCAGGAGCACTATGCATACCAGCAGGCCTCCCAGTATAGCCACCAGCTTGACGATCTCGCCTAAAAACGTGGGCTTGCGCCTGTTCTTGCCGCCCCGGCGGTCCGGCTTTCCTTTCCCCTTGTATTGGGCCATGCGTCTTTCCGGCCCGGTGTAGCCTTTCTTGGGCTTGCCTATGGCCTTCTTT
>JAZFTA010000061.1:0-2886 GCA_036446415.1 Rhodospirillales bacterium
GCGTCGGCGTAAGTTACCAGCCAATCTTCCTTGACTTCTTCTTCTTTTGGTGCTTCGGGTGCCGCCACGGCTTTGTCCTTGCGGTTATGTCTATTTTAGCCGAAGAGGATCACTTTTTCATCTTGTCGATGTTGAAGTGCAGGGCCGGGTCAAGATAGGCGTTCATCTTATCCTGGATAAAACGAGGGCTTTTGCGGTCGGCCAGAAGTCCCAGTCCCTCGCATACCAGGTAATTGCGGAACCGTATGATCTGTTCGCGCTGCATGATCTTGGTTGCCGCCGGCATGTAGATCATCCTGGAGAAGATGACGCCGTAAAGGGTGGTGATCAAAGCCACGGATAAACCGGCGCCCAGTTCCGAGGGGTCGCCGCCCATGGCCCCCAACATGACGATCAGTCCGACCAAGGTCCCTAACATGCCGAAGGCCGGCGAGCCACTCGCCATGGCGTTGAGGATGCTGACCTGGACCGTATTGCGGCCGAAGGTGGTCTCGATGGTGGTGGCGAGAATATCGCGGACCTCGTCGCCCGAATATCCGCTGATCACCATATCGACGCCGAATTTCAGGAATTTGTCGCCCTTGACGGCTTTCTTGGATTCCGTTTCCAGGGCCGGGATGCCGTTCTTTTGAACGGTGTAGGCCCATTTGATGATACGCCCGACCTCGGCCTTGAGCATGCCGCGGCTGATCTTGGCCGACAGCATGATCTTCATGATCAGTTTCAGGGACAATATGACGTAGCGCGGCTCGTATGACATGAAGGTGGCGGCCAAGGTTCCGCCGAAGACGATGACGAAACTAGGCATGTCCAGAAAGACCATGTAATTGTCGGTCTGGTAGACGATGGCGCCGATGAACAGCCCGAAAGTGCCAAGAACTCCTAAAATCGATGCGAGTGCCATTCGCTGCCCCTAAAGTCCTACTACTCCCATCGGTTACGATATTTAGCAGCCGGCGGGGAGTTTAAGTTTCTTAAACAGGGTCCGTACCCCCTCGATACGCTTCTAAATTTATACAGAATAGTTAGTAAAGTATAAACAGCCCCCAAGAAAACAGTATGATTTCAAAGGATTCTACTGCATATGGGCTGTCTTGATAATTCGCGGCAAGGCGAATCCGTAATGCTTTAAAAGCGTGGCGGGAATTCCTTAACGCTCCCGGAATGCCTCGTGCCTCAGTTTCAGTACCGGAAGGACCAGATATTCCATCACCGACTTGGACCCTGTATGGACGTCGACGGTGGCCAGCATGCCCGGCGTGATCGGCAATTCATTCTCGGCCTCGCCGAGATATGATTTATCGGTTTCCACCACAAGCTTGAAAAAAGGCGCACCTTGCTCATCGGTGCTGGAATCGGCCGCCACCACCATGACCCTGCCGTCCAGGCCGCCGTATCGGGCGTAATCATATGCTGAAAGCTTGACCAGAACGGACATGCCCTTTTTCACATAGGCGCGGTCTATGGGGTTCAGTTTTGCCTCTATGACCATTTTTCCCCCGGTCGGGACTATCTCCATTATCGCCTCGCCCGGTCTCACCACGCCGCCGATGGTGTGATAGAGGGCGTTTTTGACTACTCCGTCGATCGGACTCCTGACGTCCGAACGCAGGCCTTGTTCGGTGGCCTCCTTGAGTAGCTCCGTGATGCGGCCGATTGCCTGTTCGGTGCCGACCAGTTCCACTTGCGCCTCGCTACGAAAGCGGTCTCTTTCCTCGCGGACCCTGTTTCTGGTTTCGGAAATGGCGGCCCGGGCGCGGCGGGTGGACGGGTCTATGGAGAGCATATCGCCTTGCAGGCTTTCCACTTCGGCTTCCAGTTGCAGGTGCTCGATCTTGGGCGTCAGTCCTTCGGACAGAAGATCCTTCGACATCTTAAGCCGTTCCCGGGCCAGTTTAAGGTTGTTGCTTGTGGCCTTGGAGCGGGCCTCTATTTCCTTCAGGTCCTGTTCGCGTTGGCGGACCAGGTTCTGAAGGGCGCTAAGGTTTGACGACTGTTGGCGTTTGCGGGCCTGGAAGGAGCGGATTTGCGCCTGATGCTGGGTGGGAAGCCTTTGGGCGACGCCGGGGGGGAATACGGGTTCCTTCAGGCCTCTGACCTCGGCGTCGAGCCGGGCCCGGACCAGCAACTGGCTGTCCAGGCGGACCTGGAGCTCCTCGCGGTTGACGCCCGACGATGCCAGATTCAACTGAACCAGGATATCGCCGGCCTTGACCGCGTCGCCCTCGACGAAATTGATCTTCTCGATGATGCCGCCTTCCAGGTGCTGGATGACCTTGACCTGTCCCACCGGCACCACTTCGCCTTCGGCGACCGCTACCTCTTCCAGTTGGGAAAAGTTGGACCAGGCGAGAAGGGATCCCAGTGCGATCATTGCCGGCCATGCTACCGGGCGCCAGGAAGGCATGGGGTGATTATCAAGAAGCACGTCTAGCTGGCTCATTCCTTAATTTCCACTTCTATGCTTGGCATAACCGGTTTTTCGTCGGGGCCGGGCTTGCCTCCGTCTTTCTGGGGATCAACCGTTTCGGTTTTTGGTTGGGGCCTCATGGCATCCGAAATGTTAGGCGAAACATTAGGCGGGACATTAGGACCGGAAGGGGCGCCGCTTTTTTCTCCGGACGCACTTTGAGGCAGTGGTTTAGGCTGGGCCTGCTTTGGCGCCGGGGCCTGCATCCGGGCCGGGGGCCGGGGTTTTTGTTGTCCGGGTTGAGGGCCGGCTTGGCCGGGCCGACCGGACGGCTTCTTTTGCTGTGTTTTTGGGGCGGTCCCGAAAAGCCTGGGCAGAATATCCTTGGCCGGACCGGCCAAGGCCACCCTTCCCTTATCCAGGGCGGCCAGATAGTCGCAGGCGCTAAGCAGTATGGGGCTGTGGGTCACCACCAT
>JAZFTA010000062.1:0-6497 GCA_036446415.1 Rhodospirillales bacterium
GAAAAATGAGTGAAACATTCCTTCACCTTTGGCCGTATCGGCCTTATTTTTCAACCACGAACATACGCCGTCCAAGGATAAAGAAGAAAAATGGCTCCAAATAAGAACAAAGCCCTTCGTGTAATGCTGGCCCGTCCCCGCGGATTCTGCGCCGGGGTCGAGAGGGCCATCGAAATCGTCGAGAAGGCCCTGGAAATATACGGCCCCCCGGTCTACGTGCGCCACGAAATCGTCCATAACAAGCGGGTGGTGGAAACCTTGAAGGACATGGGCGCCGTTTTCGTCGAGGAACTGGATGACATCCCGGACGGCGCGGTAACCATCTTCAGCGCCCATGGCATATCCCAAGCCGTTGAGGACGAGGCGAAACAACGCGGCCTACCGGTCATCGACGCCACCTGCCCGCTGGTCTCCAGGGTTCATATGGAGGGACGGAAACACAGCCGCAACGGCCGTGAAGTGATACTGATCGGCCACGACGGCCACCCCGAGGTTGAAGGCACCCAGGGCCGCATTCCCGGTGGGGTGCACCTTGTCACGACTGTTGATGATTTGAAGCGCCTTGAAATCAAAGACCCCGGCAAAACGGCATATGTGACCCAGACCACCCTGAGCGTGGATGACACCCACGATGTGATCGAGGGTCTTAAAGAGCGTTTTCCGAATATCGTCGGCCCCGACGTAAAGGACATATGCTACGCCACCCAGAACCGCCAGTCAGCGGTACGTGAAATTGCTTCCATGGTCGATCTTCTTCTGGTGGTCGGGGCCGCCAACAGTTCCAATTCCAACCGTCTGCGCGAGATCGGCGAAAGCATGGGCGTCAAATGCTACCTGATCGACGACGCCGAGGGCCTGGAAATGTCATGGTTCGAAGACATAGAGACCGTTGGAATAACGGCCGGGGCCTCGGCCCCGGAAGAACTGGTCAAGGAACTGATAGAACGTTTGAAACAATTCGGCAGCGTAACGGTGGAGAGAATAGGCTCCATCGAGGAACACATGCAGTTCAAGCTGCCCCGCGAATTGACCGAAGCGGTGAAAAACCACCGGAAAAACAGCAAATGACCGTACCGCTGATCCAACAGATACGCGTCGGCGCCTATGTGCTCGGCCAAAGGCTGAGGGGGGTGAAGCGTTATCCGCTGGTCTTGATGCTGGAGCCCCTTTTCAGGTGCAACCTGGCGTGCCCCGGTTGCGGCAAGATCGCCTACCCGGATGAAATACTGAACCGCCGATTGAGCGTCCAGCAGTGTCTTGACGCGGCCCAGGAATGCGGCGCCCCCATAGTCTCCATCCCCGGCGGCGAGCCGTTGTTGCACAATGAAATAGAGGCCATCGTCCGGGGCCTGATCGAGCAGAGGAAGTTCGTCTACCTTTGCACCAACGCCCTTTTGCTGGAAAAGAACCTGGACCGTTTTACTCCCAGCAAGTACCTGACATTTTCAGTGCACCTGGACGGCAACCGCGAGCACCACGATCAGGCGGTATCCCTGGACGGCGTCTTCGACAAGGCCGTCAAAGCCATACGCGCCGCCCATAAGAGAGGGTTCAGGGTCAACGTCAACTGCACCCTGTACGATGGCTTCGATGTGGATGAGATGGCCGAATTCTTCACCTTCGTCTGCGGCGATTTAGAAGTAGAGGGGATAACGGTTTCGCCGGGATTCGCCTATGAGAAAGCTCCCGTCCAGGAGCGATTCCTGAGCCGGGAAAGGACAAAGCGGCTGTTCAGGAAACTTTTGAAGGCCGATCCCAAACGCCAATGGCGGTTCACCCAATCCAGCCTGTTCCTGGATTTCCTGGCCGGCAATCAGCAATACCGCTGCACGCCCTGGGGCAACCCGGCCCGGAACGTACTGGGCTGGCAGCGTCCCTGTTACCTTCTGGGCGAAAGCTACGCCGCATCTTTCAAGGAGCTGATGGAAGAGACCGATTGGGACAATTACGGCGCCGGCAATTACCAAAAATGCGCCGATTGCATGATGCACTGCGGCTACGAGCCGACCGCCGTCAACGACACCATCGACCACCCCTTAAAGGCGTTAAAAGTTTACCTGAACGGCCCCGACACCGAAAAACCCATGGTCGAGGAAATTACCGCCGGGAGCAATGAGGAAACTCTAGCCGAGCCCGAAATCAGGACCGGCGAGCGTAGCGACGCGGCGTAAGGCGATCAGGGCGTCGCCCGCGTCACCGGAAAGAACCAACACCGCCTTAATGTCAAACGGCCTTATTATCAGCCCGCCGATTACCGCCGCGGTGTTGACCCTGCCATCCTCGTCGATGCAGCCGGTCAACCATTTCGGCACCCGGCGCAAGTGGGAATCGGCGATCACCCGGACCGCCATGAAAGGCACGCCGGCCTTGCGGGCGGCTTCGCCGACGCCCTGGCTTTCCATATCGACGGCGAAAGCGCCAGAGGACAGATGGAGGCGGCGCTTGTCATCTTTCGTGGATACGGCATCCAAAGTGCAGGCTATGGGGGCCACGCGGACGTCCATTTCCTGGGCCAGGGCTCTAAATATACCTTGGCGCCAGGAATGATCGGTCTGGTGATTGCGCCCGCCGCCGGTGTTGATGACCCTGTCGGCTATTACCACGGATCCGGCCTTCAAGCCGGGGGCCAGCCCGCCCGCCGTGCCGAAGCTAATCAGTCCGTCCACGCCTTGGCGGGCCAGCGCCAGCGCTCCTTCCCTGGCCCTGGCCATGCTGGCCCCGGCGCAACGAACGGGAGGCCGGCTGTCCTCTGGCAGGACGGCCAGACAGGCGGCCTCGCTTGCCATGCCGCATATGACTCCGATGCGCTTCAATTCGGATAGGCTCTACATTCCATAGTTAAATGAGTTGGTTCTTCCGCCCCTTAGGTCGCGGTACCGGGCCAGGGCCCACAAGGGGAAGTAAGCGCTGTAACCGTGGTAGCGTAGATAGAAAACCCTGGGGAAGCCGACGGCGTTGAAATATTCCTCGTTCCACTTACCATCGTGGCGCTTTGCCCTTAGCAGGTATTCGACGCCCAGGCGCGCACTTTCGCTGTCCACTTCGCCAGCCGCTATAAGGCCAAGCAAGGCCCAGGAAGACTGAGACGGCGTACTTACCTTTACCTCGTCGCGGCGGTGCTGCCAATAAGAGGCGCAATCCTCGCCCCAACCGCCATCCGGACGCTGACATGATTTCAGCCATTCAGCCGCCTTTTTCATGTGGGGATCGTTTATCATGTCCAGGCCAACCGCCTTGAAGGCGTTCAACACCGACCAGGTTCCATAAATATAGTTGTTGCCCCAGCGCCCGAACCACGAGCCGTCTTCCTCCTGTTCGCGCTTGAGGTACTCGATCCCCCTGGCCACGGTCGGATGTTCAAGCCCATAGCCAAGCTGGGCCATCATGCCGATGCACCTGGCCGAGACATCGGCGGTCGGCGGATCCAACAGAGCACCGTGATCGGCGAACGGAAAATTCTGAAGAAAGTCGTAATCGTTATCGATATCGAAAGCGCCCCAACCGCCGTTCTTGCTTTGCATGCCGATGATCCACTCGGTGCCGCGCTCTATGGCCTCACGATAGGTTTCCCTGTCGGCGCGGTGCATCGCCATAACCACCACCGCCGTGTCATCGACGTCGGGATAATAATCGTTGCGGTATTGAAAGGCCCAGCCGCCGGGCCGCAGGTCCTTGCCGTCTACATTCCAGTCGCCTATTACGTCCAGAATCTGGCGTTCGACAAGCCACTGTCCGGCCCGGTTCAGCACGTCGGAAGAGCCGTCCATTCCCGTTTCCAGCAGCGCCAGACAAGCAAGTCCAGTGTCCCAGACCGGCGACAGGCATGGCTGGCAATAGCCCATGCCGTCTCTGAACACCAAGAGTCTTTCTATGGACCGCCGGGCGATCACAAAATCTGGATGGTCACGCGAATATCCCAGCGCATCCATGGCCATGACGGAATTCGCCATGGCCGGGAAAATTCCGCCCAGACCGTCCAACCCGTTGAGCCTTTCATTGATGAAGGCCATGGCTTTCCTTATGGCTGTCCTTTCCAGGAACTTAGGCACCAGGGGCACTAAAACCCGCGCCGCTCCATCAAGCGCCACCATCGCCGTTCCCAGCCAGTTTCCGGATGGGTTGACGAGGTAGTTGAACACCCGTTTTGGCGGGGTCACGAACAGTTCCTCGATTGAGATGCCGCGGGGGTTTTTGGCCCGCGGCTTGAGGGCGGAAATAATGAACAGCGGCACCATCACGGTGCGCGACCAGTAGGAAACATTGTTTATGTGAAACAGCGCCCATTTCGGCAGCAACATGGCCTCGACCCGGATCACCGGCACCGCCCGCCACGGAACCTGGCCGAACAGGGCCAAGGTAAAACGGGAGAAGACATTTGATTTCTCGGCCCCGCCGTGGCTTAGGATGGCGTGACGGGCCCATTTCATATGGGGCGCTTCAATGTCTTCGCCGGTCAGTTTAAGGGCGTAGTAGGCCTTGACCGAGGCGCTCATGTCGAAATCGCCGTCATGATAAAGGGGCCAGCCGCCGTGAGAGCCCTGAATGGAACGCAGATAGGCGGCAAGCTTGGCCTCGACCTCGTCGTCTATCTCGCCCAGATAGTGATTGAGCAGGATATACTCCGCCGTAATGGTGGCGTCGGCTTCCAGCTCATAGGCCCAGCGGCCGTCTTCGTACTGCTTGTCCAGCAGGGCCGAGACCGCCTCCTCGATCACCAGGTCAAGAGGGGCCTTCTCGAACGATTTCAACGAATGCTTTAGCGTTCCCTGATCATCCAGCATGTCTGTTCCCGATGGTAAGCGCAGGCGTCTTATGCCGCCATTTTTTTTCAAGCTCTGATTGTTGTGTCAAAAACCGGCTTTTGTTTCAAGCATGCAATATCGCCATGGCCGCTTTTTGACCGGAACGGACGGCCCCCTCGATAGTCGCCGGCAGTCCGGTATCGGTCCAATCGCCCGCTAAAAAAAGGTTTTTCCAGTTTGATTCGGTCGAAGGACGCATCCTGGATTGTTCAGGCGTCTGGGCGAAGGTGGCGCGCCGCTCCTTTATTATCCTATAGGCGCCGGGCGGCTGCTCCCCCAAACCGAGGGCCAGGGCGACCTCGGGCCAAAGAAGCCGGGCGATTGAACCGGCCTCATCGCCGGCTATGGAACCCGCCGCGCTGATGGTCACGGAAGCGACGTCGCCGCGCACGAACAACCATTGTCCCAGTCCGCCGATCAGGCCCAGTATCGAGACCCTATCCATGGATTTGGGGAGAATAAAATGGGCGTTTACTATGGCCCGGCCCTGGCTCGGCACGGACAGACCCGCGACCAGACCGGCCGCCGCACAGGGGGGAACGGCAAGGACAACACTGTCACCGTCCCCGATGCCTATCCGCTCCCCTTCCAGGTCCAGCCCCCTGACCCTGTCGCCGCCGAAATCCATGGACTTTATTCGTCTGTTGAATTGGACCCTGCATCCCCAATGACCAAGAAACGCCATGGCCGGATCGATGAAACTCTCGCTCAGCCCAACCCGCGCCATCAGCGGGCGGCAGGCCGCGCCGCCCCGCATGAAGGTCTCGCGGATTACCGCCCACAATAGTCCGGCCGCCGCTTCATGGGCCGGGGTATTGAGCACGGCGACGGTCAAGGGCTCCCAGAAACGGCGGTACAGTTGGCTGTTGTTATCAAGGCAGCCGGCGACGGTGGCGTCGGGGCCGGACCGGCCAAGACGCACGCCTTCAAGGTAATCGCCGGCGGATGTGGTTGGAACCCGGCGCGACGGCGAAAATATCCACCACGGAATAGGCCCCCCATTGGGTCTGATCGTCCACCGCAGGCCGCTTTTTATATCCAGGAACTCGAACTCCGGCTCCCTGGGGCCGGTCAGGGCGCCGGCGGCCCCGATATCGCCCATGTATTCCATGAGTGAGCGGTTGCCGCTCAAGGTTAGATGATTGCCGTTGTCTATACGGCGTCCCAGTTTCGAATCGTCAAAGGACCGGCAACGGCCGCCGGCATGTCGCGTGGCCTCGTAAACACATACCTTGTTTCCGGCCTTCCGCCCGGCCTTGACCAATTTTACCGCGCAAGCCAGGCCGGCCAGACCGGCGCCGACGATATGGACAGTTCCCATTAAAACACACCATAACGGAGAACCACCCACAACTTCTCCACCTTGGAAAGCGTTACAGGCGCGCCGGCCCTCCTCCACCCCCGGCCCATCAATTTAGCGAATATCCGCCTGTAAACCTCCATCATCAATATCGCCGGGCGCATCTGGTTGCGGTCGCATACGGCGAGGATGGCCGCCGCTTCATCAAAATCACGTTGTGCAATCTCCGCCAGTTCGGCCCACACCTTGACCATGCCTGGATGGTCCAGCACCGAATCCGGATCGCAACCGGGAACGCCGTTGTCCCTTAAAAGGCCGGCCGGAAGGTACAGGCGGTCACGCCCGGCGTCCTCTTCCAAATCGCGTAGAATGTTGGTCAGCTGCAAGGCGCGGCC
>JAZFTA010000063.1:0-2917 GCA_036446415.1 Rhodospirillales bacterium
TTGAGTGGAGTTGCAGCTGTTTCCAGGTGATTATCTCGACCATTTCGTCGATCGTGCCGAGCCCGCCCGGCAACACCACGAAGCCGTCGGCCAGCTCGAACATGGTCCTCTTGCGCTCGTGCATCGAGGCGACCTCGATCAACTCGGTTACTTCCATATTGCCGATCTCGTACTTCATAAGGAATTCGGGTATCACCCCGACCACCTCGCCGCCGCTGGCCAGCACGGCGTCCGACAGCACCCCCATCAGGCCGATGCCGCCGCCGCCGTATATCAGGCGCAGGCCCCTCTCGGCCATCGTCCGGCCCAGCCTTTCGGCGGCCGCCGCGTAGGCCGGATCGGCCCCCTTGCGCGAGCCGCAGAAGACGCACAGCGAAGAGATTGAGGTCATATGTCTACCTTACTTAGACTGGCCGATTCGCCCTTTATAGCCCCCCCGCCCGGCGCTGTCTCGCCTTAGGAGGGGCGGGAACCGGCCTATGCGGGCCGGGCCGTTGCGCCTAACCCGGCGGCGGGTTAGTTTGTGTGGGATAGTTTGTATGGAACATCCTTCGGCCAGGAAAGACAGATGATCCGGCCTCAGTTTATAGCCGTCGCAGGCGCCGTAGTGATCACCGCCGCCATCGGGCTTAATTACGCCCTGTGGCAGGAGGAAGCCGGTCCGGCCGCCGGACATGAACCCAAAAGCGCGGCTTTAGGCGATAAGGCCGGGTCCACTGCCAAGCCCTCGCCCGGAGCCTACAGCCTTCCCGCCTTCGACGTGGTCCGGGTCAACCCCCTTGGCGATACGGTGATCGCCGGGCGGGCCCAGCCGGCAAGCACGGTCCGCATCATGGACGACGGCGCCGTCATCGGCGAGGTGGTCGCCGACGCCCGGGGCGAATGGGTGTTCCTGCCGGAAAAACCCCTGCCCCCCGGCAGCCGCCGGTTAAGCCTGGAGATGACAACCAAGGAAGGGGTGGTGGTGGCTTCCCGGGAATCCGTGATCATGGTGGTGCCCCAAAAGGACAAGGACATAGCCGGACAGCCCACCGGCCAGGAATCGCAACCCCTCGCCCTGAAGATCCGGCCCGACGGTTCGGTCATCGTCATGCAAAAACCGGCCAAGGAGGATGCCCTGCCGATCAGCGTTGACGCCGTCGATTACGACGATACCGGCAAACTTTCGATCAGCGGCCGGGCCGAGGCCGGGGCCAGGGTGCAGGTATACCTGGACAACCGCTTCATCGGCCGCGCCGAGAGCGGCGGCAACGGCGTCTGGAGCTTAAGCCCCGAAGCCTGGGTCGAGCCCGGCCTCTACAAGCTGAGGGCCGATCTGGTGGACGTCGGGGGCAAGGTAATCACCCGCGTCGAGTTCCCCTTCAAGCGGGCCGAGCCTTTGTCGGAAATGAAGCCCGGCACCTTCGTCGTAGTCCAGCCCGGCAACTCCCTGTGGCGGCTGGCCCGGCGGACCTATGGCTCGGGCTTCCGCTACACGGTCATTTTCAAGGCCAACCTCGACCAGATAAAGGACGCCGACCTGATCTATCCCGGCCAGGTGTTCGCCCTGCCGGCGACTAATTAAGAGATGGCGCCAATCCCTATTCCCGGCTAGAAAATCCCGGATTCCCCCCGGATTCCCCCCGGATTCCAATGGCATGGACCGTTCCCCGGCGGCTTGTTTTTTTACATCCCGCCCAAGGGGCTTTAATATGGCAAAATGGAGAAAAGGTTTTGCTGAACAGCGTGTTACCCCCCATGCACCCCAAGGGCCGGCCCTTCGTCGCCATTTTCGCGGCCCTGGCCTTCGGGCTGTACATTATCGCCGAGCCTTTGGGCTGGGCCGGGGTGGTGCTTACCCTGTGGTGCGCCTATTTCTTCCGCGACCCGGACCGGGTGACGCCGGCCCGGGAGGGGTTGATCGTGTCGCCCGCCGACGGCGTGGTCCAATTGATCGACCGGGCCCCGCCGCCGCCGGAACTGGAAATGGGCGACGCCCCCAGGCCCCGGGTCTGCGTATTCATGAACGTCTTCAACGTCCATGTGAACCGCGTTCCCACCGGCGGCGTCATAACCAGGATCGCCTATCACCAGGGTAAATTTCTAAACGCCTCCCTGGACAAGGCCTCGGAGCTTAACGAGCGCAACTCGATCCGCATGACCACGACCGGAGGCCTGGACATGGCCTTCGTCCAGATCGCCGGTCTTATCGCCAGGCGCATCCAGTGGTGGGTGGGCGAGGGCGACCAGGTCCGGGCCGGCCAGAGGTTCGGCCTTATCCGCTTCGGCAGCCGGGTTGACGTATACCTTCCGGACGGAGTAAGCCCGCTGGTGGCGGTCGGCCAGACGGCGATAGCCGGCGAGACCGTGATCGCCGACCTGGACGCCGGACTGGGCGCCCAAGAGACGGCCCGCCAAGGGGAGGTCCGATGACCACCAAGCCAACGCCCGATGCCGTCCCCGATGCCGCGCCCGATGCCGCGCCCGATGCCGCGCCAAGGCGCCCCCGGCTGAAGGGGCTTCCCTTCAACCGGATGATTCCCAACATCCTGACCCTTTTGGCGCTCTGCGCCGGGATGACGGCGATGCGGTTCGCCATTGAGGAAAGGTGGGAGCTGTCGGCCATGGCGATCGCCATCGCCGCCATCCTCGACGCCCTGGACGGCCGCGTCGCCCGGGTCCTCAAGGGATCCTCCAAGTTCGGGGCCGAGCTGGATTCACTGGCCGACTTCGTCAATTTCGGGGTCGCCCCGGCGATGATGATGTACCTGTGGACCATGCAGTCGGCCGGGCGTATCGGCTGGATCGTGGTCCTCGCCTACGCGGTTTGCTGCGTGCTCCGCCTGGCCCGCTTCAACACGATTATCGAAGGCCCCGACCTGCCGGCCTGGACCAAAAACTATTTCAGCGGCGTTTCGGCCCCGGCGGCGGCCGGCAT
>JAZFTA010000064.1:0-7741 GCA_036446415.1 Rhodospirillales bacterium
CGATAAGCGTTGAAGGCGTGGTCACCGGGACGGTGGAAAACATCGGCTTCCGTTCGACGCTGGTGCGGCGCTATGACAAGGTGCCGGTGTACGTGCCCAACTCAAAGCTTTCGGATTCGGCGGTCACCAACCTTTCGGAAAAAACCCATCGGCGCATATATTGGAAAGTCGGCGTTGAATACACCAGCAGCGTCGAACAATTGCGCGAGATCAGGGATGGGATCGAAAACTATATAACCGGCCGGGACGAGTTCGCAAAACCGCCCGAAGTTTCGACTTACGTCCGGATCGACGGTTTCAGCGATTCGTCAATCGACATAATGCTGTATTGTTTCACCAAGACCACCGACTGGGGCGAGTTCCTGGAAATAAAGGAGCGGCTGGCCTACGCCATAAAGGACGTCGTCGAGGGGGCCGGCAGCGCCTTCGCCTTCCCCAGCCAGTCTATTTACGTGGAAACCGTTCCGGGCGAGACGCCGGAGGTCTTCACCCCCCAGAAAAAAACAAATAAACAATAGCTAAAGCCATGACCGTAACCATCTACCACAATCCACGGTGTTCCAAATCGCGGGCCACGCTGGCCCTTCTGGAAGAAAAAGGGATCGAGCCAGATATAGTAAAATACCTGGAAACGCCGCTCAGCGCCGATGATATAAAACGCATACTGGGCCTCCTGGGAATGACCCCGAGACAGCTTTTGCGCAACAAGGAGGCCGATCAGGCAGGGCTCGGAGACGCCTCGCTAAGCGATCAGGAACTGATCGAGGGGATGGCCGCCAACCCGATGGTAATAGAGAGGCCGATCGTTGTCGCGGGCTCCAAGGCGGCCTTGGGAAGGCCCCCGGAAAAGGTGCTGGAAATCCTTTAGCAGGCTGGGAAAAAGAGGGTTTGCTGACGCCGGATGCTTCGAGACGGCGACCAGCGCCTCCTCAGCATGAGGGTGTTAAGTGTTTGATTTTCCTCATCGGAGAGGAGCGGTTCGAAGAACCACGTCTCGAAGGATTGTTGCCGCCAGCCCTCTTTTTCAACAGCCTACCGGCGCCAGATAACGGCCCCGGAGGCCCCCGAAGTTTCTATTATCCGCTTAACAAACGGATTTTCGTCCAACCGCCCAAAATCCAGGGCATCGGGCAGCCGGGCCAGATGGGCCGGACAGGCCCGGCAATCGGAGGCCCCGAAACCGGGGGCCGGAACAAAAACCCCCGGCCAGGCGAGGGCCGCCGCCATCACCGGGCATTCGAGCCCGCCGGGCAGCGCGATAACCATCAAAACGCCGAAACGGTTGGTCAGGCGGTCGACGTGCCAGCGTTCGCTTTTTCCCCTTTTCAGGTGACGCCGCACCCGGGCCGCGATGCCGCCCGGACCATAGGCGCTCCCCCCATAGATATAACGCCCTTTAGGGAGGACAAAGCGGGGGCCGGCGGGACGGTCAATACGGGTAGGGCGGGCGACGTCAATAACCAGGACGTAGGCTCCCGGCTGGCCGGGAATCTCCCGGCAATTGACAACAGTCATGAATAAGCGGCTAAAAAAGGTAGCCGTAGCGAAGGCCGAAATTTTCCAGGCCCTCGTTCGTGCTGCAAAGCTTGGCGTTGGATATGTGGTCCAGGTGCACCATCAGGGAGTGGCCCTTGAGTATCCGGTAGCCCAGGTCGATGGACTCCCTGAACAGGACCGGGCAGCCCAGTTCCTTGCGGTCCACCTTGTCGGTGGTGGTTTTGCCGGTATGGACCGCCCCGCCCAGGCTGAACCCGGCGAAAAAGTCCTCCCAGAAATCCCATTCCCAGGTCAGCCCCAGATAGGCCTGGGATGTGTCTCCCTGGGAATTGACCGTCAATCCGACGTGTGGCCGGGGCGACCAGACGGCGTCGAGCAGGCCGGGGGAGGCGAACAGGAGCTCAAGGTTGCCGTCGAACCCCCCTTCCTTATTGTGGGTGAACGGCCCTTCGTCGTGGATCAAGGCCCCGACGCGGATTTCCGAAAAAATCTTCCCTCCCATAACGGGGGATGATTGGGCCGCCCGGACCGGCCTTGGGGGAACCGGCCCGGGAACCTCCGGAGCGGTCTGGGTAACCGGCGCCGGGCCCCGGGAAGGGGCGGCCGGGGGAGCCATGCCGGCGGCGAACGGGTGGGGCTGGCGAAGAAACATGTCCATGTCATAGATGGCCCCGGCCCCGGCCCCGGCCCCCCAAACCACAAGGGCAACCACAAAACCGGCCATATATATGAACAATGATTTCAAGCTTATCCCCCCTTCCCGGCGGGCCTTGGCAAGCCAAAAAAAACATGGGCCAGCCAGGGAGCATGGATTTTTTTTAGCCAACGGCAACGCTTTTTTTACCCCCGCCATTGTATATATGTCCAGTTGTTCCAGGAATCGCCCGTCGGCGGTGGTCAATAATCACTTACTTTGCTATTACTTAACCTGTCATGACAAAGCGTTATTTCAGCGACGGCGACGTTATTTTCCTCGACGGCGACCCCGGAGAAACCACCTTCACCGTGCTCGAGGGCAAGGTCGAAATGTCAAAGGCCGGCGAAAAGGGGCGGGTGCCGTTGTCCCTGATGGGCCCCGGTGAAAGGTTCGGCGGCGTCTATCAAGCCGGCGGAAATATGCGCGCGTCGACGGCGCGGGCGGTGGGAAACGTGACCCTGGATGAAGCATTGAACGTGGAGCCGGGCCTTTCAGCGGCGCCGTCAAGCATGCCCACGCAAAAACAAGGGTTTTTTGAATCGCTTCTAGGTTTTCTGTTCGGCGGCTCAAAGGCGTCCGGATCAGGGACCGGAAAAACCGGCGGCGACCAAGCCCGGAATAAAGCAGGGGGGGGATTTTTTTCGGGAGCGGCGCATACGCCCCGGGCCGAACGAATTGAAATCAGAGTCGCCAAAATCTCCAGCCAGCTTAACGGTAATGGCGATGGCGCAATCAAAATCGATTACACCCGCCAAGTCGTGGCCGCCCTGAACAAGCAGAAAGGAGTAAGGGTCAAGACCCTGAACAGGGAAATTCCCTCTCCCGGGGATTCCATATCCCTGCTTGAGGAAGCGGAGGCAATAGGCCGGGAATGGATTGTCGACGCCAAAGCCGACCTGCTGATATGGGGCGATGTTCCGCCGCCGGGAACTACTTTGCGTCTTCGCTTTGTTTCGGGTAAACCGGTGGACGAGAACAGGCCGGGAGGGTTCGACATCTCCACCACCTTCGAAATCCCGGTGGGATTCGGTCCCGAAATGTCCCCCCTGCTGATCAGCGCCTGCCTGGCCGCGACGGGACCCAGCACCGAAGGCAAGAACATCGGTCTGCACAAAATCATATCCGACAGCCTTTACGCCGCCACGCCGGTCGCCGCCAACCTGCCGCCCGACGTTATTTCCAGGGAACGCGCCACCATCTTGTTTTGTTTCGCCAACGCCATCGCCGTTTCGGCGAGCCATCGCAACTCGGCCGAGTTGTACAACAACGCGGTGGAGGCCTATCAGGCGGCCTTGAAACACCAGCCGCGTGAAGACCACCCCTTCGAATGGGCGGTCAACTCGAAGAATCTCGGCGAGGTCCTGCTGGCCCTGGCCGAGATCAACAACGACACCGAAATGCTGGAAAGCGCCGCCGACGCCCTCTCTGAAACCTTGAAGGTCATCTCCAGGCTGGATGCCCCGCGCCTTTGGGCTTCGGCCCAAAACAGCCTGGGCCTCGCCCTTTACCGTCTCGACCTCAGGGCCGGCGATACCGAGGTGCTTAAACATTCCCTGGCGTCGTTCCAGGAGGCCCTGAAAGTGTATACCCGCGCCGATTCACCCCTTCTCTGGGCCGAGGTAATGAGCAATTTCGCCCAGGCCGCCCAGGTGCTGGGCAAGCAGTTGCGGAACCCCGAAGTCCTGAAAAAAGCCGTCAGCGCCTGCCAATCGGTGCTCGAGGTGCGCAAGAAGGAAAATGCTCCGATGCTGTGGGCGGCGACCCAGAACAATCTGGGTTCGGCGATGTTCATGCTGGGCAAGATGTCAAAAGACCAGGCCCATCTTGAGGGCGCCGCCGAAGCCTTCAATCAGGCCCGTGATTTTTACAGGTCATGCGGCGCTGAAAAACTGGCGGCGATAACCGAAAAGAACCTGTCCCATGCGGAGAAACTTCTCAAAAAACACGCTCCCAAAGGGGTGCCGAGAATGCGCTGGGAAAAAGACGATGCTGATAGCAAGAAGCAGCCGCCATCGGGCAAAACCGCCAAAGACTGACCGCTTGCCACTGGTGGCGTATTACCTGGTAAGCCGGCTTCCGGCCAGGAAGACCTTACAGTCGGAAAACCCGTCGTGATAGAAATGGTAGGTGAACCCGGGCTGGGCCAAGCCTTCCGGATCATACAGGTTCCACCCCATCTTGGCGATGCCGGTAACGGCATTTCCATCGGCGCCGTTAAACCCGATGGTCAGGCGCAGCGGGCGGACCTGATTGAACCGGCGGCGCTGGCAGGCGTCGGACAACGTCTTGTTAAGGCTTCCCACCTGCCAGAATGGAAGCTTGGAGTTGGTGTACTGCCAGGCCAGGGCGGGCGATCCGAAAAGCGGAAAAAGCGCCAAGGCCACGACGCCCAAGGCCACGACGCCCAAGGCCACGACGCCAAGGCGGCGGTAAACTAAAACACTCGAAGTTTCGGTCATCTGATTACAGGTCCCGTAGCCGGTTCTGTTCACGGGCCTTCCGCCAACCGCCAGGCGCCCAAAACGCCTGACCCGGCGGTAACCGGAATTCTTTCCGGCCCCGAGTATAGCGAAAAAACGGATAAAAAACAACAAACTGGCTTAATCGGCTCTGAAAAGCCCGGGTTCCCGCCGGTGTATTGGGCGGTTACTGTTCGATGATCGGGTGTTCGCGCATCCGTTTGACCAGCAGGTCCATCATGGACCGCAGCACCGGGTCGAACTTTTTGAGCTTATCCAGCCTGTCCTTGAGGTCTTTTTTCGGAATTACCGCCAGCACCGTCTTTTTTAGCGCCTTCACCGAAGCCATGCGCGTCTTGGAATCAATCAGCGCCATTTCGCCGATGATGGAACCAGGTCCAGCCTTGGCGATTACGATGTCCTGGTCGCCGGATTTTCTCGATATTTCCACTTGGCCGGATTTTATCAGGTAGGCCTCTTCGCCGGCCTCGCCCTCAAGGAAAACGTATTCGCCCCCATCAAAGGTCTTGTTCGACGGCCGGCCATTGGCGGCGTCGGCCTTTTGCGTCGGCCTTGTATCCGCCTTTGGTGGGGCCTTGGCGGCGCCGGTGAATTGCGCCAACAGGTTGTAGATTTTCCTGGCGAACCTTAGCCGCCATTCATCGGGTAGTTTAGTCGAAAGCAGGCGGTCGCGCACCCCCGCCGCCGCGGTTATGACTTCGGCGTCACTGGCCCCGGGGTGGACCAGGTCGGAGGCCGATTTCATCGAATCCACCACCGCCGCCAGCCGGCTGACCACAAGGGATTGGTTCTTGACGCCGAAACCGGTGGCCGACAGGTCGACCAGGTATCCGAACTTGGCCGACTTGGAAGGCAGCAGTTTCAGGGTGTCGTCGATGGCCTTTTCCGAACTCTGGTCGGTGTATCCATCGGAAAACACCACCTTCGCCCTCAAGGTGGCGGCTTCGCCGAGGCCTCCTCCGCCATACGAAATAACGTTGTTATCGACCAGGACCACCATCAGTTTCTTGAAGGCGGCCTCCTCGGATTCCTGGCCCTCCCTGGTCAAGGGGTTTATGCCGCCCACTTCGCGCTCGACCCTGTCCAGAATGACTTCCTGGGTGCAGGGCATTTCATAGTGGATCCGCACCGCGTTAAGCCTTTCAAGACACGCCCCGGCCCGCTTCAGGGGCTCATAGGAGCCGGCGCTCAGCCTGACCAGGGTCTGCAGGGACTGGCAAAGGTTCCTTTGAAAGCCGAGCACGTCCTTGATCGCCGACGCGCCATCGAAAATTTCGGCTATTACCTCATCAAGATAAGCGAACGCCTTGTCGGCCGGATCTTGCTCGGCCAATCCGACGATCAGTTCCAGCTTGCTCTCCCATTCGCGGGCGTCGCTCACATAGGCGGCCAGGGCGGCGCGGATGACAAAGTCCCTGTTTTTTTCGGGAACGCCTTTCTTTTTGACTCTCTTGATAAGGGCGTCCATCCCCTTTTCCTTGAGCACCAGATAATAATCTTCGGTGTCGCCGATTTTTTCGGCCCGCTTGACCATCCCTCCGAACATGTCATAGAGCCAGTCGACGCAGATGTGCTGCTTTTCGCCGGTCTCCCTGGCCCGTATCCTGGCGACGCACTGGACCGCCTGGTTGATCAGGGTTTCGTTCCTCGAAAACCATTTCAATTGTCCGTGGTTGTGAAGCAGCTCGATGGCCATGATGGCGTTTTCATCAAGATACTTCCTGAGCAGCCGGCCAATGGTCTTGCGGGCCGGAAAGCCGTAGAAATCGGCAAGTTTCTTGCAATTAGGGGCGTCCTCCACGGGACTTACGGTGATCTTCTTCTTGGCCCGGGCGCCGCCTTCCTGGAAGATGACGTCTTCCTCGTCGGACTTGCCCCCTTCCCGGGTCACCTTTACCCCGTCGAACTGCTTGGTGGCGAGCAGGGCCCTGGCCTGTTCGACCGCCCTATCCCTTATCCTGGAACTCGAGTGTATGGTCCAGCGCTCGTCAAGACAGGCATGGATTTCAAAATGAATGTCGCGGTCAAGCGGCGATCTTCCCACTTATTCTCCCCAAATTATAAATTGCGGCAACGAAGATATAGCCTGTCCGCAAGGCTATATTATTGCCGTTTGCTTTCCAAACTTAATAACAATACCCGCGTCCCTTGAAGGGTCCGCTATAATTGCCTTGGAAACGGTATAGGCGGCCAAAGGCTTTTAAACGATGCTGAAAATAGCCCCCGAAACGGACCTGGAAGATGACGTCGCCGAACTCGACGACGACGAAATATACTGCGCCGTGTGCTCCCATACGGCGACCAGGGGGCGGTGGCGGATATCCAAGAACGGCGAACACAAGCATACCCTGGCCAACCCCCTGGGGCGCGTATTCAGGGTTCTGTGCTTCAAGGAGGCGCCCGGAGTGGCCGGATCAGGCGACGCCACCCCCACCTTCACATGGTTCCCGGGTTATGAGTGGCAACTGGCCTTTTGCCGGGGATGCAAGGCCCATATGGGCTGGTTGTATGCCCGAGAGGACTCGCCGGGGGTCTTTTTCGGCCTGATCCAGTCGGCATTGAGCTCGACCAAACAATAGGCGGCAAGCCCCGCTGCCTGATTATTGACTTTGCCCCCAAGGCGTCACTTTGACGCGGGCTTATTCACAGGAAGCGAAGAATGTTCGTGATTGGGGTACTGTAGGTTCAGCCAAAAGTGTCTGATGCTCCGTCATCGCCAAAACAAGCCTGTTTGAAAGGTGAAAGATAGTGAAAAGCCGTGTAACGCCTTTTTGTGATGATTGGAAAGAGAACCAGCCTTCATCATCATTGAAATTGATGATTGGAGCCTCGTCGATGACCGGGAGGTTTCCTTTCCAAGTTATGATAACGGAATTTTCTTTGCGGTTTAGAACAAGCACCACTCCTGAATACCCGTCATCGTATTTCTCAAGCTTGCCATCCTTCCAGTCCAGCCCCGTCCCTTTTAGCCCCGCACAGATAATAGCCCGCTCTACCGCCCCCGCCTGACCGCACAGGGCCAGGGTTATCACTGCTGCTAGGATTATGCGTTTCATCGTAAGGCCCT
>JAZFTA010000065.1:0-2620 GCA_036446415.1 Rhodospirillales bacterium
TGAACCCTCAGCGCCGTTTCCTGGAGGATGCTTTTGTCCGAGGTCAGCGGGTGAAGCTGCTTAGGCATCGCAAGCCTGGATACCGGCCACAGACGGGTCCCCGAGCCGCCGCAAAGGATGACCGGCTGGACGGTCCTTGAACCGGAAGAGTTATTCCCCTTGGCCATTGTTTCCCGTCCCCTTGAATGTCCCTAAGGCGGCTGATTCTTGGCTTGAGGGGGACTGTAGTACACCGGACCCGATGTAGTGAAGTCTTGGATGAAGGACGGTCTATTCCGGCTTACCGATCACCGTCATTGGGCGGTATTATTCCCAAAAAGCGAAGAGCCAGCGGCGTGAAGCGGCGCGCCCCCACCAGATTGATGTGGGTGGGGCCGAACCCGGCCCTCACCGCATCAGGATCGCGGTCCCACTGGGCATAGTCGAAGCGGTCGTTCCTGAAGCTCATGACGCTGTTGAGAAAATGGCGGTTGCCCAGCCCATAGTCGGCCATCGGGCGCGACACCACGCGCTCGGCGCACCCCTTAAACGAGTTCACCGCCCGCCGGTAGGCCTGGCGGTCACTGTCGGGACGCGGCTCCCACCAAAGATCGGCGAACGGAATTACGATCACGTAGAGAGGAATGCCGTTGCGCCGGCTGAACTCGCAGAACCGGCGGATGGCGGCGAAAGACTTTCCGGTTCTGTCCAAGGGAGCCCAGGAATCGGTTGGCGGGGAGTTAAACCGGGGCAAGAGAAGATCGCGCAGCTTCTCTTCCCCGATCGCCTCAATATCGGAGCGATGGCGCCGGAAGGCATCCTCAAAGGCGGCGTGCGACTTGGGATAGGCGCCGGGGACCAGCAACTGGAGAGCGATCTTACGGGCATGGATGCGCGGCCAATCGGATTCCAGCAGGCGCTTTTGGTGTATCAATTGCCAAGGCATGTCATCGAGGAAAAAGAAGGGCGTGAGGCCGAGAACGATGACCTTGGGGCGGAACCCGCTCTGTTCGAAATTGTCGACCAGAAGATCGAGAGTGCGGGCCATGAAGCCACCTATGGTGCAGGCAGCTATGGAGCGGTTGGGAAGTCGCCGCTGGATCAGGTTGTAGTCCCACGCCGTATAGCTGGCCGAATCGCCGACGAACATCAATCCGGGAGGGCGAAACTCGAAGGTGGAGCAACCAAAATGGTCGCTGTCCCTTAGGTTAGCCAGATAATCGTCGTTGGACATTCCCGAATTGAAATACTGTTGGACGACGACCTTTTGCGCAACCCACAGGCTGCCGATCAAGGCTGCCGACAGAGCCAGGAAAACGATCAGGTAGCGCCTATTGGTTGTCATCGGCCTCTCTTGCCTTTTGTCATGCCGGCTCTCAAAACTGGAAATAGATGAATTCCTGGGGGTGCGATTGGCCGATCATGGCCCACGAAAACGCCACCGCGCAGGCAACCGCCCAAGCCGTTGTGGGACGCCATGCCGTTCCCTTGGCGGTGATTCCGGTCGAATCGACGACCGGGCGGTTATCGCGGAACAATTGCGCCAGGTTGGGAAGCATCAGGACCACGAATAGCGATAGCGCCAGCCGCGGAAAAATCCAGGAACTGACCAACGCGCCGCCGATGGTTGGAGCGAAGCCAAGTGTTTCGAAGAATTGCGCCGTCATCGGCAGGTGTTCAACCAGCCGGGGCGCCAGGGCGACGCCGTTCAGTCCGATCATGCCCTCGATCACCGCCCAGCCAATGTCAAGGTGTTCGGCGCGGAAAAAAACCAGACTGATGGCGAACACGGTGAAGGTGACGAACCAGCCGATCATCGCCGGAGGCGCCGGCAGCCGGACCAGACGCCAACCATGGTTGACCAGCAAGGCGGCGCCATTGATGGCGAAGCACAGCACGTATCCCCATGCCGCGCCGTGCCACAGTCCCGACAACACGAAGGTGATAAACAACGGCAGGGCCAGCCCGATCGCGAAACGCGGCCCCCGCAGGCCCGATAAACCTCTAAATCGCCGCACCAGCACCACCGACAAAGGCGTAAAGACGTACATAATGAAGAACCGGGTCATGGTCATGTGCCAGCGCCGCCACAAAGACAGGAAACTGGTCGCCCTGTAGGGCGAGTTGAAATTCAGGGGCAGGGCGATTCCGAACAGGCGGGCCAAACCCAGCGCCATGTCCGAGTAGCCGGAGAAATCGAAGTAAATCTGAAGGGTGTAACCGATACAGGCCAGCCAGCCGTCGATCAGGGTGATGGCGCTGCCGCTTTCGGCGTGCTCGAAGACAACGGTTACATAAGGCTCCAGGCCGTCGGCGAGTTCGAATTTCTTGAACAGTCCAAGGGCGAAGATCGACAGGCCCACCGATATATCCGACGGCACGATCCGGTAGTCCCGGCGGCCGGTGAACTGGGGGATCATCTCGCGGTGATGGACGATCGGGCCGATGATAAGTTGCGGAAAAAAGATGACGAACAGGGAGTAGTGCAAAAGACCGTGCTCGTCGACCAGCCCGGCGTAGGTGTCCAGCAGATAGGCGATCTGCTGGAAGGTGTAGAACGAAATCGCCAGCGGCAGCACGATATTCAGATAAGTTGCATCGCCTCCCAGCAGGGCGTTGACGTTCTCGATCATGAAGTTGG
>JAZFTA010000066.1:0-2807 GCA_036446415.1 Rhodospirillales bacterium
TAGCTGACCCTGTTTTTGGACCTGAAGTCCTTTATCTGCTGGCGCAGCAGTATGTTGGTCAGTTGCCCGAAGGCGTTGGCAAGTTCGTCGGCCTCGTTGGCGTCCAACACGCCCAAGGCGTTAAGCTTCGATATTCTTTCAAGGGTAGGCGTTTCCTCCACCCCTTCGCGCAGGGCCAGGATGCGCACGGCCTCGACCAGCGGCAGGGTTCCGGTGTGCTTGAGGTTGACCTGTCCCTTGTATTCCTCCTTGTCCCTTTCGGTAATGAAGCCGCCGAACAGACCCAGCGCCACGTTGTGGTCGGCGGTTTCGCGGTACATCTCCTGAAGGAAGAAATGATTGGCCTTGACAAGCTCCGTCACCTCGCGGCGCAGAGAAGCGGCCAGGCCACGGTCCCCCCAGACCGGCTGGAAATCGAAAAATATGTCGGAAAGCCGGATCGCCACCAAGTTGCGCTTGCGGCTCCACAGGTCGACCTGCCCGATCCACTGCTTCAGCGTCTTCCGCCACAGGGGGTTTGTCGCCATGCAATAACCGTTGCAGTAGGGAAGCCCCACTTTGTCGAGATCGCGGGTCATGCGTTCCGAGAGTTCAACGAAAAAAGCATCAATCCTATTGTGTTCGCTATCGGAATAGTCGCCGAGGATCAAGCCGTTGTCCTGATCGGGGAACAGGTAGTTCTCTCCCCGCCCGCCCGATCCCATGACTATTGCCGCGAACGGGACCGGCGGTTCGCCCCATCCTTGTTCGGCCATTTCGCGTAGCGAGATATCTATAACCCGGAGATAAATGCCGTTGTTGACGCCGGTCAGGAGGGCTTGAATTTCGGGCGCCGGAAGGTTGTCGGCGAACAGCCCCCTCGCCAGTTCCACCTGGGCCGACTTTATCTTCCCCAACCCCTCCAGGGTGCCCTCGTGGGTCAGGCGGTCGATCTGGTCCATCAGGCGTTCCGAGGCCACGAACATGGCGTCGTGCAAATCCAGTATGCCGGCCAGAGCCCCGTTCAGGCCGACCACCGGCATATGGCGCAGTCCGCGTTTTCGCATGCGCCCGATCGCCTGATAGAGGTATTCGCCTTCGCCGATGGTAATAACCGGCGCGGTCATGACACTGTCTATGGGCGCAGTCGGGGAAACCTGAAATGAAACGCGCCGCGTTATGTCCTGCTCGGTCACTATGCCTATGGGCCGTTTGGCGGAATCCACGACGGTGGCGCTGGAAGCCGACCCGGCGGCCATCTGGGCGATCACGTCGCGGCACGGAGCGCCGGTCTTCACCGACAGCGGCACCTGGCGCATGAAGTCCTTCACCAGCTTGGAGAAGATGGCGGTTTGCGACCTCAAGTATCGTCCTCCTCAATAATAGATATTCACAAACGTGAAAAAATCGACCCCTATTGTATCAGTTAGCCATGTGCGCCGTTTTTGCCGGCCGCTTCCGTTCCCCGCATCAGGAACCCAAAGGCGCGCTGGCGGCAGTCTATGCGTTCGCACAACCGGCAGCTTACGCCGACCGGCACCGCCGCCTCCAGGTTATCCAGGCTAATCCCGTCGGCGTAGACCAGCCGATTGGCATGGGCCGCCTCGCATCCGATGCCTATGGCGAGATGGCTGATCGGCGTCTTGTAGCCTCCGCCGCGCTTCATCAGGGTGCGGGCGATGCAGAAATAGGCCGCGCCATCGGGCATCCGGACCAGTTGCCTGTGAATCATCCCCGGCGTCATGAACGCGCCATGTATGTTCAAGCGCGGACAGGCGCCGCCGAACCGGGGTATGCGCATGCCCGATCCGCTGTAATGTTTCAGAATATTGCCGGCAATGTCGATCCGCAGGAAATGGAAGGGCACGCCCGCCGCCCCCGGACGCCTTAGACTGGTCAGGCGGTGACAGACCTGTTCGAAGCCGACCGCGAAGCGGTGTTGCAACAACTCTATGTCATGGCGCAGTTCGTTGGCCGCTTCCAGAAACGGCTGGTAAGGCATCAGCACCGCTCCGGCGAAGTACTTGGCTAGCGCGTTGCTGCACATGTCGCGCGATTTATCCGAGGTAAAACGGGAATCGGCCAGATACCCATGGCACGCATCATTCAGCGACCTAAGGCCGATCTGGCGGGCCAACTGGAAATTGGCGGCATAGTGAGGCAGCTCTTCGGAAAGGAGAAGGCGCCCGCCAGCCAAATCCATGCGCCAGTTCCTGCCCTTCTGCTCCTCCCACGACACGGTCTCGACGGCCAGCCCGTATCGTTCGGAAAGTATACGCCCCAACCCCTCATGAAGGGCTCCGCCTCCCAGGCCGGCCTGTTTGTGCAGGTCATCGGCCAGATCCTCGATTTTGGCGAAGTAATTGCCGTGGCTTTCGAAAAAGTCGGAGACTTCCTCGGACGGCGACTTGGCGCCCAGAAGCTCCTGTATTCCGCCATCGCGGGTTATGTCCTGCAGCCGGTTTATTACTTCTCCCAGTTGCTCGCTTTCATCGACCAGGATGCCCAGGAATTTCCGGCGCTCATCGTCGGCGAGGCCGATGTTGTCGTGGAGTATTTCGGAAAACGAGCGGATCGACGTCAACAGGGTCAAAAGTTCATGAACGGGGGCCGATAAAAAGGCGTTGTCCGAAAGCCGTTCGCTCAGGGCCCGGACATTTTCCCGGGCATTGGACAGGGCGGTGAAAAGGGCCATGAAAGCGCGCCCGACCGCCGGCAGGGAACCGGCCAGTTCGTCAAGGTCGGCGGCGCTGATATCCAGGCCGTCGAACAGGGAATCGCCGATCACCTCGGCCAGGCCGGCGCTCATCCTGGCCTCTTCGTCGTCG
>JAZFTA010000067.1:0-5971 GCA_036446415.1 Rhodospirillales bacterium
TGACGACAAGGTTCTTGCCGCCGTGCTTGGCCGCGTACATGGCTTTATCGGCGCGGGTGGATAATCCCTCCACGTCGTCGCCGGGTTTGTAAGAGGCGACGCCGATCGACAGCGTTACCTGGCCCAGGGTTTCGCCGGAATCCTTCTTGCGGATGGTTCTCTTGGCGATATTCCTGCGGATTCTCTCGGCCACCTTGACGGCGTTATCCTTGGCCGTCCTGGGCAGGATGGCGGCGAACTCGTCGCCACCCCAACGGGCCACCACGTCGCCGCCCTTGATGTTCTTGATGAACATCCCGGCGACCAATCTCAGGACCTGATCGCCGATGTGATGGCCCAGTTCGTCGTTGATATTCTTGAAGTCGTCGACGTCGCCCATCAGGACCGAAAGATTGTTGTTCAGGTTTCCGATATCGGCGATCAGGTCGCGCAGAATCATTTCGAACTTGCGGCGGTTGGCTACCCCTGTAAGGGGGTCCAGCATGGCGTCCTTCTTGGTCTTTTCAAGCTGCTCGTTGAGCTTGTTTATCACGTGGCCGTAATTGATGATTTTCTTTTCGAATTGGTTGGAGACCTTGGTGATTTCGGCAATGTCGCCACTAATGCGTTTGATGACCTTGTGGATGTCGGCGACCCCGGCGCTGCCCGAATTCACGGTTCCGGTGTGGTCCGGCTTCTGGTCGTCCAGAAAGGCTTCGTAATCATGGGCGATGGCGTCGACGGTGGCGATAAGATTGTTCAGCCCGGTATTGACCTTGGAGGCGGTGCTGTGCAGGTCTTCGACCGATTTGTGGAATTTGGTTTTTTTGGTCTCCAACTTAACCTTCCTTCAATGGTCTGTTTCGTTGTCATGGCGCTTCACAGCGGCCGATCGCTTCTTCAAATTCCCTTACCGCCGCCGCCGGACCCTTGGGATGATCCCATATTCCCGACGATACAGCCAGAAAATCCGCGCCGGCCCTTACCAGGGGGGAGCAATTTTGGGGAGTGATGCCGCCGATGGCGACCAACGGCACTATGGTCGTTTCGCTCCATATTTCGATAATTTCCGCATCAGCCCTGGTTTTCGCCTTTTTGGTCGGGGTCGGAAAAAAAGCGCCGAAGGAGACGTAGTCGGCTCCATTTTCCGCCGCCACCATGGCCAGATGCCGCGAGTCGTGACAGGTCACGCCGACAATGCCGTCGGCCCCGACTGCCTGGCGGGCCTCGGGAAGGGAAGCGTCGTCCTGGCCGATGTGAACGCCGTCAAATTCCATCTCTTTGGCCAGATCGGGGCGGTCGTTCAATATAAAGGCCGCGCCGCGGTCGCGGACCACCGGTCCAAGCGCCTCGGCGGCCCACCGGATGTCGTCGTCAATCGCCTCCTTAAGCCTGATCTGAACCGAGGCGACGTCGCCGGCCTCAAGGGCCCGGGCCAGGATGACGGCGAACTTTGAGGGCTCCAATCGGGGAGGGGTGATCAGATAAAGCCGGCAGTCATTCATGTCTTTTCCAGCCAGTCCAGGCAGGCTTGCATTGGATCGTCCTGGTAAAGCAGATCCAGGGTTTCACCATCGTCTTGGTCGATGGTGGCGCCGGACTGGCCGGCGATGTCGTCGATGTTCGATTTTACATCGCCGCCGGTCCTAATCCTCAAGCATTTGATTCCATGACGCAGGGCGCCCAGGGCCAGTCCGGGGTCTTCGCCACAATCCAGCACCGCCCTGAAATCGACGCCTGGATGGTCATTCGCGGCCTGTACGATCATCTCGCGGAACACGGCGGCGCCCAGGTAACCGGCGGCGTTGGGGGCGCTCAGCAGGGTCACCGGCACTTGAAGCCGGTCCGCCGCCGACAGCGCGGCCCGGGCTTGTTCCAGATTGTGGATGATGACGGCGCGGCCTTTCATGCTATTAAGCCTGCCACAATGTTTCGCCAAGAGAAAGCGGGGCCTTGATAAGGCCCCGCACTGAATTCCCCGCCTTTGGCTAAAGGGGTCAGTTGGCGGCGACGTACCGCAGTAAGCGCAGCATGTTGCAGGTGTAGCCGTATTCGTTGTCGTACCAGGCCACCAGCTTGACGAAGGTGCTGTCCAGCGCGATGCCGGCTCCGGCGTCGAAGATGGACGAGGCGCTGTTGCCGCGGAAGTCGGAGGCCACCACTTTCTCGTCGGTATAGCCGAGCGTTCCCTTCATCGGGCCTTGGGAAGCCGCCTTCATGGCCTTGCAGATGTCGTCGTAGGTAGCCTCCCTCTCGAGATCGACCGTGAGATCGACCACCGAAACGTCCGACGTCGGTACGCGGAAGGCCATGCCGGTCAGTTTGCCGTTCAAATCGGGAAGCACCTTGCCGACCGCCTTGGCCGCGCCCGTCGATGACGGAATGATGTTCTCCAGGATGCCGCGGCCGCCGCGCCAGTCCTTCATGGACGGACCGTCAACGGTCTTCTGGGTGGCGGTCGCCGCGTGGACGGTAGTCATCAGGCCGCGTTTGAGGCCCCAGTTGTCGTGCAGCACCTTGGCCACGGGGGCCAGGCAATTGGTGGTGCACGAGGCCGCCGAGACGATCGCCTGGCCGGCGTAGTCCAGGTGGTTGACGTTATAGACGAACATCGGCGTGTCGTCCTTCGAGGGCGCGCTCTGGATGACCTTCTTGGCGCCGGCGTCGAGATGCTTCTGGCAGGATTCCCCGGTCAGGAAGAAGCCCGTCGCCTCGATGATCACTTCGGCATCCACATCGCCCCACTTGAGGTCGGCGGGATCGCGCTCGGCGGTGAGGCGAATCTTCGAGCCATCGACGACCAGGTCGCCGCCATCGGTCGAAACGTCACCCTGGAAATTACCATGGACCGAATCGTACTTCAGCATATAGGCCAGGTAATCGGCATCCAGCAGGTCGTTGATCGCCACCACCTCGATGTCGTTGAATTCCTTTGCGATAGCGCGAAAAGTCATACGGCCGATTCGGCCAAATCCGTTAATGCCTACACGAACCGCCATCAAACACTCTCCTGGGAACAAAATTTATTTATCAAGCCGGCCATTCAAATTGCGTTGGACGCCTTAACATAAGGGGGTATTTTGACAAATCAATCTACCGTTAGGGAATAACCCTGCCTTCGGAGCGGTTGACGGCTTTGCGGGGCAGGTAATATTCTTTCCTGGCTCAAGTTAACATGACGGATCATTCGTTGGGGCTTGAGGGGGAGAGCGAGGCGGGCCGGTGAAAAAACCCATCATATCGAAACCATCACAAATGGAGCAGGCGCGCCAGCGGCTGGATCAGGCGATATCGCGCCTGGAATCGGCTTTGAAGGCCGGGGCCGGGTCGCCGGGGGAGGCCGGGAAATTGCGGGAAATACAGGCCGAAAACGAGGCCTTGAGGAACGTCAACCGAACCGTGTCCGGCCGTCTGGAAAACACCATCGGCCGCCTTAAGTCGATCCTCGAAAGCTGATGGCTCAGGTAACTATCACAATAAACGGGCGCAAGTACCAGATCGCCTGCGACGAAGGACAGGAAGCCCACCTTATACGCCTTGGGGACTACGTCGATAAAAGGGTAGGCGAACTGGTGGCGGCGGTGGGCCAGGTCGGGGATTCGCAGATTCTGGTGATGGCCGGCCTCCTGATCGCCGACGAACTGTCCGATATTTACGCCGAACTTGAATCCCTGAAAAGCGCCGATCACGGCGTAGCGGCCCGTATCAAGGCCGAGGCGGCGCTGGGTTCGGGCATCAACAATCTAGCCCAGCGCATAGAAGATATTGCGGAAAGCCTGGAACAGTCCTAGATTAACAGGCAGGACGGTTGCTGCGGGGTTTGTCAGGCTACGTTACCCCTGGGGCCAATATCTACCTATAGGGAGCTGTCCCTGCCGGACTCGTGGGTCCGGTATATGGCGCCCACCTGCACATGCAGGCCACAGAGGAACCATGGCCGACTGCCATCGCGGCGCCGTCCTATCTATGTCCGTTGGTGGTAAGAATCTAACATATGGCACCCATAGGACGGCTTTGTGAGTTCGTCCGGCTAGGCGCGGGACGCGCCGTGATGCTGAAGCATCACAAGCGTGACGCAACGACGCAGGCGGACTCGGAAAGCCGCCCTATGGGTCGCATATCCCGCTTCCTCGGGGGTCGCGGGGGCGCCCCCCGCATTTTAAATCGGGGGGACACCCCCCGGTGGCCCCCCGGGGCGTCAAGCGCGCTTAACGATGCTATGGCATCGCCGACACGCGCTTTCCTGCCGAGGAAACGGGATATGCGATCCTATGGGCGCCATATGTTAGATTTTTACCACTAGGGGGAAACCCTTTAGTTAATGTCTTCCAATGAAGAAAAAGCCCTGTTGCGCCGTCAGGCGCGGGCCTTGCGTGACGGCGCCGAAAGGGCGGAAGGGGCGGGCCGGCGGTTGGCGGAAAACTTCCTGTCGGCCATCGAGGAAATGAAAATCCCGCCCCCCGGCGCAATCCCCGGCGCAATCATCGCCGGATACTGGCCGGTCGGCGGGGAAATGGACACCCGGCCCCTGATGTCCAGGCTTCATGGGGATGGATATATATGTGTCCTGCCGGTGGTGAAAAATACCGGCGCCCCGCTGGCCTTTCGGCGCTGGCGGCCCGGCGACGTACTGGAACCCGGCGTCCACGGCATTCCCGTGCCGGGGGCTAAATCTCCGGAACTGACTCCCCAAGTGGTGTTGACGCCGTTGCTGGCCTATGACGAGGATGGCTACCGCTTGGGCCAGGGCGGCGGTTATTACGACCGCACATTACAATCCCTGCGCGCCGCCGCCGCCATTTTGGCGGTGGGGATCGCCTATGACGGCCAACAGGTTCCGCCCCTGCCCAGGGAGCCGCATGACGAGCCCCTGGACTGGCTGGTAACCGACAAACGGGTGCTCAGTTTCGAGGCCGGTCGTGGGTGATCCCAAAATCCGCCATCTCGGCATGGATATCGAATACTATCACCCGGATTCCAGAAACCTGGTTTTGCCGCCCGAAACCGAAGACCTGTACAGCGTCGAAAAGGAGAAGGCCCAAATCTTCATCCATAACAGCGACGATCAGACCTATAGCGTCGAAAACCTGTTCGACCATTATATTGCAAGAAGAGGCTTAAGGGCCGTGGACCATGTCCCGGTCGAGGCAAAAAAAGGCGTGTTGGATAAGTTCGTAATTGGTATTCCGGTAAAGTTCAGCGAAAACACCTTTCATGTGATCACCACCCAAGGCGCCGTCGATATCAAGTCCCTGCGCATAGTGGTGGAGATTACCCTGGATACGCCCACCCACTGACAAAAAAAATGAAAGAACCGGCATGAATATCCTGTTTTGCGGCGATGTGGTCGGAAAGACCGGGCGGCGCGTGGTCCTCGATAATATCCCCGATATCCGCGAAAAGCTTGATTTGGATTTCGTCGTCGTCAACGGCGAAAACGCCGCCCACGGCTTCGGCATAACCGGGAAAATATGCCGGGCCTTTTTCGAGGCCGGGACCGACGTAATTACCACCGGCAACCACGTCTGGGACCAGCGTGAAGTCATGAACTTCATAGACGGCGAGCCTAGATTGCTGAGGCCGTTGAACCTTCAAAAGGATTCTCCGGGGCGCGGGGCCGGTGTATTCGATGCCCCGGGCGGGCGCCGGGTAATGGTCATGCATCCCATCGGCCTATTGTTCATGGCCGCCCTCGACGATCCGTTCGCGGCTCTCGATAAGGAGCTTGACGGGGTCCGGTTGGGCCGGGACGTTGATTGTATAATCGTCGATATCCATGCCGAGGCGAGCAGCGAAAAAATGGCCATGGGCCATTTCCTGGACGGCCGGGTTTCCATGGTCATCGGCAGCCACGTCCACGTTCCAACCTCCGACGCCCAGATCCTGCCCGGCGGCACCGCCTATCAGACCGACGTCGGGATGTGCGGGGATTACGACTCGGTCATCGGCATGGGAAAGGAAATCGCGGTGGCCCGTTTCACGAATAAGGCGG
>JAZFTA010000068.1:0-6793 GCA_036446415.1 Rhodospirillales bacterium
CTCTAGGCGGCCTCGCCTTAACCCTTTACGGCCTCCCCATAGACCCGCTTGGCCCAGCCGCGCAGGCCCCGCTCGGGGCCGGCGGCGGCCCCGTATTGAATCCATTCTTGTACTGGAACAAAAAATCCGGTTTTGGAACGATTGCGGATCGAAGCCGGGAGGGGTGTTGAAGGAGCCATTGCAAGAGCCTGTTTTCCAGGGCCTCCGGACCTTCCCAGCCCGGACGCCAGGGCATTGAAAAGCACCGAATCGACCAGCGGAACCCGGATTTCCAGGGAATGGGCCATGCCCGCCCAGTCGGCGTCACGCAGCAGTTGGTTGCGCATATAAAAGGACATTTCCAGGGCCGCGACCTTTCGTTTCGAACCTGAAACAGCTCCGTGGCATTTTTCAAGCTTGATCAGGGGGCTCAGGCTGCGCCATCCCTCTTCGGCCAGTGAAGGCTCCAGCACTTGCGTTAACTCCCAGGGCATGAACAGACCCCGGCGCAAAAGATAGGCGCCCTCGAAACTGGTGCCGTATTCCAGCAATCCGGCATACTTGGGCGACGTCATATGCCTTAGAAGAGGCGCCGTAACGACCCTCAATCCCTTGCCGAGAAGGCCCAGACCCGGAACATGGCCCAAGGCGCCGACCAGGGCCGGGATCTGTCTGAAACTGTCGTAACCGCAGAACATCTCGTCGCCGCCGAGACCCGAAAGCGCCACCTTGAAACCCATCTTGGAAGCCTCCTTGGCGACGAAATAGACATTAACGCCGTCGATGGTGGGCTGGTCCATGGCTTCAAGCAAGGCCTCCAGGTCCTTGCGGAAATCCTTGCCGCTGACCCACTTGGTGGTGTGGCGGGTGTCGTAAGCCTGGGCCGCCTCCAGGGCCAGCGGCGCCTCGTCGCGATTGGTGCCGCGGAATTCCTCGAAACCAAGCGTCATGGTCTCAAGCGGGCCGGCCCCTATTTCCGAAGCCAGGGCGGTGACGACCACCGAATCTATGCCCGAAGACAAGAAGACGCCGACCGGCACATCCCCGACCAGATGATGGCGTACGCTGTCGGCCAGGGATTCATGTAAATCGAGGGCGTCGCCTCGGCCGGCGGTGCCCAGAATCTCCGAAACATCGAAAAATCGCCTGACCCTGCGATGGCCGCCCCGGTCCACCCACATGGTGGTTCCGGCTTCCAGGGCCCGGATGTCGGAATAAAGGGTGTGGGGTTCGGGAACATAGCCCAACAGGAAAAATCCCACATGCCCGGCCGCGTCCACTCCGGTCCCGGCCTTGCCGCCCGCCACTAGCGCCTTGACCTGCGAAGCGGCCCTCAGCGTCGCCCCGTCATCGGTATAATAAAGCGGCTTGACGCCGAATGGATCGCGGGCCAGGAAAACCCCCTGGCGTTCCTCGTCCCAGATGGCGAAGGCGTACATGCCGCGCAGGCGGGTCACCATTTCGGGACCGTAACTTTGATAAAGGTGAAGCAGGACCTCGGTGTCGGATTGGTTTTTGAAAACGTGGCCGCGGCTTTCCAGCTCTTCGCGCAGGACCCGAAAATTGTAGATCTCGCCGTTATATGTGATGCGATAACGCTTTTTCGAGGACCCGCCGGCGGCTCCGGCGACGTCCAGGGCCATGGGCTGGGCCGCCGCCTTACTCAAATCTATGATGGCCAATCGGCGGTGGGCCAGCCCTATGCGCCGATCCCTCGAAAGCCAACTGCCGTCGCCGTCGGGGCCGCGCCGGCGCATGGCTTTGCTTATGGCCAGAAGCTCCCCTTCATCGACCGGCGGCGCGTCCGGGGCATAGGAAAAGATGGCGGCGATCCCACACATGTAAACTGATTAGCCGCTACGGACCGGAGAATAAAGTCTTTTCGGCCAGCCGCCGGGGCTTAGCGGCTTTGCATCCGGCCCCAAAAACAGAGTAAAACAGCACAATGAAACAAATCATCCAAAACACCCGCACCGGCAAGCTGTCCTTGCATGAGGTGCCGGAACCGAAAGTCCGGCCCGGACACATCCTGGTCAGGACCGGAGCCTCGCTGATTTCGGCCGGCACCGAGCGGCTGGTGATCGAGTTCGCCTCGAAGAGTCTGGCCGGCAAGGCCAGGGCCCGGCCCGACCTGGTCAAGAAGGTCCTTGCCAAGGCCAAGCGCGACGGCATCAAGGCGACGACCCAGGCGGTGCTGGCCCGCCTCGACGAGCCGTTGCCCCTTGGCTATTCGGCGGCCGGCCAAGTTATGGCCGTCGGCGGAGGGCTGGAAGGCAGCTTCAAGACAGGACAGCTGGTCGCCGTCGGCGGATCGGGCCTGGCCAATCACGCCGAACTTAACGTCGTGCCCGCCAATCTGGCGGCGGCCATCCCCCACGGCGTGCCCGACGACGAGGCTTGCTACGCCACCGTCGGGGCCATCGCCATGCATGCCGTGCGCAACCTGGGCGCATCCCTCGGCGATGTGGTGGCGGTTGTCGGCGTCGGCTTGATCGGACAGCTGGCGGCCCAGCTTCTGACCCTATCCGGGGCCAGGGTGGCGGCCCTGGACTACGACGAGGAACGCCTGGAACTGGCCAGGCGGCTGGGCGCCGAAGCGGCCCTTAACCTGAACAACCCAGGACTTGATGAAGCCATATCGGGCTTGAGCGGCGGCAGGGGATGCGACGGCGTGCTGATCGCCGCCGCCACCCAGTCCGACGAGCCGTTCAGGACCGCCGGAAAGATCGCCAGGGACCGGGCCAGGGTGTGCCTGGTCGGCTTTGTAGGAACTTCATTTCCCTACCGCGAGTTCATGCAAAAGGAATTGAACATCGTGGTTTCGCGCTCATACGGTCCGGGCCGGTACGACCATGACTTCGAGGACCGCGGCGTCAAGTATCCGGAAGGCTGGGTGCGCTGGACCGAGAGCGAAAACATCAAGGAATGCCTGCGCTTGATGTCGCTGGGCCCGGGGCGGGGACTGGACGTGGCGGCCCTGACCACTCACCGCATGGCGCTCGACGACGCCGAGAAGGCCTATGCCATGATCGCCGGCGGATCGGAACCGCACCTGGGCGTGGTCCTAACCTACCCTGACAGACCAGAGAGCGCCGCCAGGCCGGCCTTCGCCAAGGCCAAGACCGCAAAGGGCGGCTGCGTGCTGGGGATGATCGGGGCCGGCAACTTCGCCCGTTCGGTCCTGCTGCCGGAAATCAAGAAGTTGAAGGGCGTAACCCTTCATACCGTCGCCACCCGGCGCGGCGCGACGGCCGAACAGGCCGCCAAGTCATTCGGTTTCGCCCACGCCTCCGCCGACGAGGCGGAAGTAATAGATAATCCGGACATCGACGCGGTGCTGATCGCGACCCGTCACGACAGCCACGCCGATCTGACCGCCCGGGCGCTCAGGGCCGGCAAAGCGGTCCTGGTGGAAAAGCCATTGGGATTGAGCCGCGACGAGATCAACCGGGTGATCGAGGCCCGCAATTCGTCGGACGCCTTTTTCCAGGTTGGCTTCAACCGCCGTTTCGCGCCCATGGCCCTCAAGGCCCGTGAGTGCCTGGCTGGAATTTCAGGAACCAAATCCGTGTTGATACGCGTAAACGCCGGCTCCATCGACCGAGACAGTTGGATCAATGACGCAACCGAAGGCGGCGGACGTGTTTTAGGCGAGGTCTGCCACTTTGTCGATCTGGCCCGTTATCTTGTCGGCTCCCCGATTTCCACGGTCCACGCCGCCGCCGCCGCCAACCCCTCCGGCCCGGCCGAAGACCTGTCGGTGACGATGGGCTTCGCCGACGGCTCGCTGGCCACCATAGTCTACACGGCGTTGGGCGATGTTTCTTATTCCAAGGAACTGATCGAGGCCTACGCCGGCGGCGCCGTTATTTCCATAGACAACTTCCGGACCATGCAGATCGCCAGCGGCGGAAAGGTGTCCAATACCTCGCGCAAAACCCAGGACAAGGGATTCAACGGCGCGCTAAAAGGTTTCTTCGCGGCCGTCCGGGGCGAAGGGCCGCCGCCCATTGACGAGGCCGAACTGGCGGAAACGTCGATCGCCACCATAGCCATCATGGAATCCCTGCAATCGGGCGAGAGGGTGGATTTGTAGTACCGAACATAAACTACGAAAGATATTTGGATGGACCTGGATTCATTTTTTGTTACGGAACTAGACGGGCACTCGGAAGTGCTGAAAGCAACCCGCGAGACGCTTGGAGAACCGTTCAAGCGGCTGGCCACGGTTTGCGTGGAGGGGCTGGGCGGGGGCGGCAAGATCGTGCTTTTCGGCAACGGCGGCAGCGCCGCCGACGCCCAACACCTGGCCGCCGAACTTTCCGGGCGCTACAAGATGGAACGCCGCCCCCTGGCGGCCGTGGCGCTGACCACCGACACCTCGGCCCTGACCGCCATCGGCAACGACTACGGCTTCGATCAGGTGTTCTCCCGACAGGTCGAGGCCCTGGTCAAGCCCGGCGACGTGGCCATCGGCATCTCGACCTCCGGCAACAGCGAGAACGTGATCGAAGCCCTCAAGGCGGCCCGCCAACTGGGCGCCGCCGCCGCCGGCCTGGGCGGAAGCGGCGGCGGCCGGATGACTGAATGGGCCGATCCCTACCTGGTGGTCCCGTCCGGCGACACTGCGAGGATTCAGGAAATGCATATTACGCTTGGCCACATGCTGTGCGGGGTGATCGAAAAGGAACTTTGCCAGTGACCAACGACCGCTCCCATCTCACCGCCATCGTCGACGCCCTGGCCAGGGTCAACGTGCTGTGCGTTGGCGACGTGATGCTGGACCGCTTCGTCTACGGTAATGTCGAGCGTATTTCGCCTGAGGCCCCGATCCCGGTGCTTCGCGTCGAACGCGAGACGGCGATGCTAGGCGGGGCCGGAAACGTGGTCCGCAATCTGGTCTCGCTGGGCGCCAAGGTCAGGTTCGTTTCGGCGGTCGGCGACGATGCGGCCGGCCAGGAGATTAAAAATCTGCTTGAAGGCGACAAGAAGATAATACCCGCCCTGATCGCCGAGAAGAGCCGCCAAACCACCATCAAGACGCGCCTTATCGCGGGCGCCCAGCAGATGCTGCGGGCCGACAGGGAGACCATTGAACCGGTATCGAAAGCGACCCGGAACAACCTGCTTGAGGAAGCAGGCAGGATCATTTCAAAGGTCGACGTTGTGGTGCTGTCGGACTACGGGAAGGGAGTATTAACGCTAGAGCTTACCCGTGACCTCATCGCCGCCGCCCGTGAAGCCGGGAAGCCGGTGATCGTCGATCCCAAGGGCGCCGACTATGAACACTACCGCGGGGCCAACGTTCTGACCCCCAACCGCCGCGAACTTGGGCAAGCCTCGCGCCAGCCGGTCACCAACGGCGACGAAATCGCCACCGCCGCCAATGCCCTCATAGAATCATGTTCCGTCGATGCCGTTCTAGCCACCCGCGGCCAGGACGGGATGACCCTGGTCACCGCCCAGGGCGAGGTCCGCCACCTGGCCGCCGAGGCCCGCGAGGTGTATGACGTTTCCGGGGCCGGCGACACCGTGGCGGCGACCCTGGCGGCGGCGCTGGGCGCCGGGGCCGGACTGGCCGACGCCGCCGTCCTGGCCAATGCCGCCGCCGGCATCGTGGTCGGCAAGGTAGGGACCGCCTGCGTTTACGCCGACGACCTAGCGGCGGCCCTGCTCCACCATGACATATCAAGCGCCGAAGCCAAGGTCATGTCGCTCAGGCCGGGGCTGGAGCGTATAGAGAAGTGGCGCCTGGACGGCCTGAAGATAGGCTTCACCAACGGCTGTTTCGATCTTCTGCATCCCGGTCATGTTTCCCTTCTGTCACAAGCCGCCGCCGCCTGCGACAGGCTGGTTGTCGGCCTCAATTCCGACGCATCGGCCAAGCGCCTTAAAGGGGACAGCCGGCCGGTGCAGTCGGAAGCGGCCCGGGCCCAGGTTCTGGCCTCGCTGGCCAGCGTCCACATGGTGGTGATCTTTTCGGATGACACGCCGCTTAAACTGATCGAGGCGATTCAGCCGGACGTGCTGGTCAAGGGCGCCGACTACGCCATCGGCCAAGTGGTTGGGGCGGACCTGGTCAAGGGCTACGGCGGCGAGGTGCTGCTGGCCAAGCTGGAGAAAGGCCATTCGACCACGGCGACGATCGCCCGCATGGCCGAATAGTCCATTGCAAGACCACATAATCTACGCCGCCGCCTGGCTCAGTTTCGGCCTCGGCCATTCGCTGCTCGCCTCGAATTGTCTCAAGAGCAGGCTCAACACCGTTTTCGGGTCATATTACCGGCTCTGTTACAACCTTTTCGCGGCCCTCCATTTTGCGGCGGTCATCGCCGTCGGGCGCATACATGTGGAGGCCGGCGGCTATCAATTTAACACCAATTCCGGCTATGCCCTTATCGCCTTGCAGGTCCTGGGATGGATAGTCCTGATCTGGGGATGTAAGGGCTACGACTGGGGATTGTTCGCCGGCTTTAAGCAGATAAGGGATCGCCGCCTGGGCCTCAACGAGGCGGAAACGGAACCGTTGGTCATGGCCGGACTGCATCGTTATGTGCGCCATCCCATATACAGCGGGGTCTTTTTAATTTTGTGGGGCTGGGCCGACGGCGAGAGGGCGCTGGCCACCGCGGTGTGGGGTTCGGTTTATCTGCTGGTCGGAACCTGTTTCGAAGAAAGGAAGCTGCTTGACCTTTACGGACAAGCCTACCGTGATTACCGTCAAAGGGTTCCGGCCTTCATCCCCTGGAAAGGCCGGGCCATTTGAGAGGGTATAAGATGCCGGAAAAAAGCGATGAGCCACTGGACGTAACCG
>JAZFTA010000069.1:0-5227 GCA_036446415.1 Rhodospirillales bacterium
GACGCGATCAGTCCTCCGCCTTGAAGGTACGGTAGACGAATTCCAGCTTCCGGAGCAGGCGCTTGTTGGCCAGCTTGTTGACCGGGGTGTCCTCGCGGCGCTTCCATTCACCGCTTTGGCGGGCCAGCGCCTCGGCGACCATCCACTTGTAGGGGAAGCTCCGCCCTGACAGGGCGCTGAGGGCGGCGATCTGGCCGGCGGTCAGCCAGGTCGGCTCGAGACCGGCCAGCCGGACGGCATCGATTCGGACCGGGGCTATCTCGGCGAGTTCGAGAACCGCCGCTTTCGCGGCCCGGCTCAGCGATGAACGGTCGTCGAGGGCGTCACTGAAACGGAACGCCGAGGGGAACTCCCTGCCGACCAGATCGTCGAAGCGGCGGCCGCCGATCCCCCGGGCTTCCAGCCGCTCGAGAGCGGTTGCGCTCAGCCCGTAGTGGACCTCGCGATAGACCTGCTGGTTGAAGACGTTCTGGAGGAAGAACAGCGCCACGAAACAAACAGTCGCCGAGATCACCGGCGTCGTCACCCAGCCGAGTCCGATGTTGCCGACCGTCCGCCAGCGAACCAGCTTGCCGCCCTTCATCAGGCCGATGCCGACCACCGCCCCGACGACGGCTTGGGAACTGGACACCGGGACCAGCGGGATGGTGGGAAGGCCTGCCTGGGCGAGGATGTTTTCCAGCCCCTCCGAAGCGAACAGGAAGAGGACGATCGAATGGGAGATGACGACCACCCACGCCGCCACCGGCGACAGCGGCAACAAATCGGCGCCGACGGTCAGCATCACCTTCTTCGAGTAGGTGAAGACACCGACCCCGATGGCGATGGCGCCGAGCAGGAATAGCTGCTGGACCGAAGTCAGGGTGAACAGGCCGCCGACGTTGAAATCGGCGAAGGAGGCGACCGGGACGAATACGCCCATAACGTTGGCGATGTTGTTGGCGCCGAGGCTGTAGGAGCCGAAGGCGCCGGCCAGGATCAGCGCCACCCGCGTGTAGGCGTCGAGACGCAGCAGGTGGAAGCGGGCCCGGCGCAGGATAGCCGAGGTGGCCTTGAACAGGACAACGGCAATCAGCCCGGCGAGCACCGGACAGGCGATCCAGGTGATCAGAATCTTGAACAGCGTGTCCATGTTGGTGGTCGATTCGCTGAACAGGTTCCAGCCGATGATGGCCCCGACGATGGCCTGGGTGGTCGACACCGGAAGTCCGGCCTTGGTCATCCAGTAAACGGTCAAGGCGGCCGACAGCGCCACCATGAACGATCCGGCGAGGGCGTTGACCGAGCCCAGCCTGCCGAGCGTCTGGGCGGCGCCTGAGCCGCTGACCACCGCCCCGATGACGATGAACAAGCTGCAAACGGCGGCCGCCGTGGTGAAGCGGATCATCCGGGTGCCGACCGCGGTGCCGAACACGTTGGCGGCGTCGTTGGCGCCCAGCGACCAGCCGAGGAAAAGCCCACTCGATAGAAAGATCAGGACGGTGATATCCATCCGGCACCGTTCCCCCGGACGCTCAGATGGTCCGCTTGATGGTGTAGATGGCTAGGTGGTCGGCGATGTCCTCGGCGATGTTGGCCAGCAAATCGATACGCTCGACGAAATAGCGGATGTGGATTTTCTCGACCTTCGGCAGGTCCGAGGCGAAGACGGCGCGTTTCAGCTTGGTGCAGATCTTGTCGGCCACGGTTTCGAGGATGGTGACCTTGAGGCTGTGGTCGCGCACCTGGTCGACGTTCCTGAAAAAGGCGCGGGCCGCCATCACCACCGATTCGACGCAGGCGACGACCGTTTCGGTCAGGTTCAGGAAATCCTTGTGGTACTCGGCCGGCAGGTCCGGCTGCTCGATGGAGAACCGGTAGCAGTTGGCCTGGAAGGTGTTGATCAGCTCATCCATCTCCTCGAGCAGGCTGAGGACGTCGGCCCGGAGGTCGGGAATCAGCGTCTGTTCGTAAAGCCGGGTCTCGATGATGTTGCGCAGTTCGTCGCCGCGGCTTTCGATGTCGCTGACCCTTTCGAGCGAGGATTCGAATTCCTCGCATGGACCGTCCTCCAGGTAGATCTTGATCGCCAGGTTGAAGATCAGGGCCGCCTCGGCGACCCGGTCGATGAATTCGTCGATCTGGCCCTCGAGCAGCTTGGTTCCCCGGAACAAGGGGCTTTTCTTTGCCCTCAACATTCAGATATCTCTCCTCCCGCCGGCCGGCTCCACTTAAAAAACCGGTGTAGTCTCAAGGTCCATGACCTAGTCCGAAATCCGTTTCGCCATCAGCAGTTTTCGCGCCCCGCTGCGCGCCGTTTCGCACAAAACCGATTTAGAATCGTCCGAATCGTCGGTGATTGCCATCAATTCCTTGAGATCGGGTCTTATCCGTTTGATGATTTTTCTGACCGCCTTGTCCGTCTTGTTGTTTTTGGCTGGCATATTTCAGGCCTCCCTTGCGAACCCGCCCCGTCGAGTTTCCATATATTGCCTGACGAGGAGCAAAAGATAGCACACCATACGGTTGGATGCCATCCGGGAACGGGTCCGGGCGCCCAAACGGGCCGGTAACGTCTGGAATCCGATCGACTTGGTCACATCACGGCTGGCCGTGCGGTCATCCCATTGAGACAAGTCCACGCCGCGATTGCAGACAACCAGGGGAACCGTGGCTTGGTGGAGCGAACCGTGGGTCCTAATACCAAGGATCGTTGATAATGACCCATGGAGACGGCTTGCCATGGCTCTCGGCTAGAGCGGTGATAATGTGAAACAGCGAAGGGCTGGTTTTTACCTGAGGACTTTCCAAGGGGACGATGGGGGGCAAAGGAAAACCGCCACCGTGATTTGTTCAATCACTTTACAAACCTATCAATCATCTCCAGGAAACTGTTGGCGGTAATGGGCTTGGACAGATAAGCGTCACAGCCCGCTTCCAGTATCCTTTCCTTGTCTCCTTTCATGGCGAGCGCGGTCACCGCGATCACCGGGATATCCTTAAGTTCGTCATCGGCCTTGAGCATTTTTACATGCTCCAAACCGGAAACCCCCGGCAACATGATGTCCAGTATGATGAAATCAGGCCGGTGTTCCCTGGCCAGGCTTAAGGCATCACTACCGTCGATAGATTTAATGGTCTGGTAGCCGTTTACTTGAAGCAAATTGTCAATAAGCTTCATATCCAGTTCGTTGTCTTCGACAATCAGGACGACTTTGTGCATTTCTTCACCAGCTAATTCTTTCCCCAGGCCCGCTCGTCAGCCGAATGATATGGTATTCAGGTAATTTGCGCAAATCGGCGGGCCTTAAATCACCGGACGGAAAACGAGGCTTCCCGGCGCGGGGAATTAGCCTCAGCCTTTGGGCGCTTAACGGACCATTTAAGGGGATGGCCGCCAACCACCATCAGTTCCGCCTCATGGTGAAACCGGAGCCCTTGGCCGGCCGCGCCCCGGCTCGCCGCCAGCCATCCCGGCGGCCAGGGCCGGCGGGCGGCCCTGGGCCAGCAGGCCGGCCATCCGGCCGAGGGTGGGCCCGGCAAAACCGAAGAAGTGCTTATAGGAGGGGCACAGGTAGTTGAGGGTGGGTTGGCCATCGGGGGCCGGCGCGAAGCGGTGCTTGGGGCATCCGCCGTTGCAGGCGAAAAGAAATTCGCACTGGCGGCAATGAGTTGGGAGCGAGTCCCGCTTGTCCTCGCCGAACCGCCGCTGCCCCGGGGCCCTCGCCAGCTCCCCGATGGGTCGTTGGTTGATGTTGCCAAGTTCGTGGGAGGGGTAGACGTAATGGTCGCAGGCGTAAAGATCGCCGTTGTGCTCCAGCGCCAGGTCCTGGCCGCAGGTTTCGGCGAAAATACAGAGCCCCGAGGCCAGGCCCGACCACAGGCCAAGCTGGACGTCGAACAGCCTGACGAAGACCGACCCGGCGTCGCGGCGCCGCCATTCGTCGAACACGGCGTGCATGAAACGGCCGTAACCTTGGGGGGGAACGCTCCATGGAGCCACTTTCACGGCTTCGGGCGCCGCCCCCGGCGGGGCCAGCCTGCCGTCGGGGCCGAGGCGCTCGACGAGCGGGATAAACTGCATGAAACGGACCCCCTCGCCGCGCAGGAATCGGTAGACCCGGCGGCCGTGACGGGCGTTGGCCCGATGGACCACGCTCAGGGTGTTGAAGTCCACCCCTTCCCTTTGCAACAGCCTAAGCGCCCGGCGGACGGCCTCGAAGGTGGGGGCTCCCTGTGGCGTCTCGCGGTATCGGTCATGCAGGCGCCGTGGGCCGTCGATGGAAAGGCCGACCAGGAAGCCGTTATCGCGCAGGAAAACCGCCCAGCGTTGGTCCAACAACATTCCATTGGTTTGCAGGGAATTGGATATCTTCAGGCCCGGCGGGCAGTGCCGGCGCTGCAAGGCGAGGGCCTTGCTAAAGAAGCTCCTGCCGAGCAGCGTCGGCTCGCCGCCCTGCCACACGAAGGTGACCTCGTCCGCTTCGCGGTGGGCCTTGAGGTAGTCCCGGATGAAGACTTCGAGCACGCCGTCACTCATCGGGAAACGGCTGGTTTCCCCATAGAGCCGCTCCTTTTCGAGGTAATAACAGTAGCCGCAGTTGAGGTTGCACTTGGGCCCAATGGGCTTGATCATCACCGAGAAGGGGCCACTTGGCGGCGGTTCGCGCCGAGGCGTGGATGGGCCTTGACCGGACATCTATCGGCCGAGCGCCCGGGCCATCTTTTGAACGGCCGGTTGGATGTTTTCGGCCGGTGTGCAACAAAATCCCAAGAGCAGGCCGGGCCGCGGCTGTTGCTCATTGAAGTAGTACGATACGGGAAAGCTCAAGACGCCGAGCTCCGATATCCTGCGTCTGGCCACGGTGTCGTCGCTGCCCGGGGCAAGCCAGCCGATCACGTTCATCCCGGCCTGGGCCGGCGATACATTCATAATGCCGCCGAGATCGCCGCGGATGGCGTTTACCAGGGCCTCTTGCCGTTCGGCGTAAACCAGGCGCATGCGCCGGACATGGGTCGAAAAATAACCGTTATCGATAAAATCGGCCAGCACGGCTTGGGTCAGGGTGGACACGCCGCGGGCCATCAGGTGCACGGCGGCGCCGTAGGCGTCGACCAGCCCCGGCGGGGCCACCAGATAGCCTATACGCAGCGATGGGAAGAGCACCTTGGAGAAGGTCCCGATATAGATGACCCGGCCGTTGCGGTCTATGGTCTGCAGGGGAGCCGGCGGGGCCCCGGAAAAACG
>JAZFTA010000070.1:0-5037 GCA_036446415.1 Rhodospirillales bacterium
GGTTATAATAGTTTCTCTTAAGGGGAGGATCACGAAATGCCCGATCAGGACGACAGCCCCGCCGCCGCGAAAGACGATGACGGCGCTCAACTTCCCGCCGGCCCGGAAAAACGCGCCGGAGCCGACCGCCGCCAAGGCGACAGGCGCGAAAGCGGCTTCATCACCAAGGTCTTCGGAACCGATGAAGTCCTTCTTAGGGAAGGGGAAAATTGCGACGCGGCGTTCCTGATCCGTAGCGGCAAGGTGGAGATCAGGAAAGGCCCTCTTAACATGAACCCGAAAACATTGGCGGTCCTGGAGGCCGGCGACGTGCTGGGCGAGATGTCGCTGATCAACGACCGGCCCCATATCGCCAGCGCCGTGGCCACCGAGGAAACCGAAGTCTCGGTCATATCGAAAGACGAATTCAAAAGACGGCTGGACGAAGTGGACCCGATAATGAGGGGGGTCCTGAAGCTTCTCGTCAAACGGTTGACTAACGCCATCGCCACGCCGAGGGTGGGCGAGGACACGGTCAACTGGGGGGATTGGCAAAAGAAGCCCGATTAAGGCGGGCCGCGGCTTCTCCCTTATTCAACAGCCCGGAACTTTTAAAAATCGCCGCCTGTTCGCTCCCGAAAGGACGAAAGGGTGTTAACACACCTTGTGCAGGGGCAGTTCCAATATGCCTTCGGCGCCCATGGCCTTGAGCTTGGGGATAAGCCCGCGGACCTCGCGGCGCTCGACCACCGTTTCCACCGCCATCCAGTCGTCGTTATACAGCGAGTTGACGGTAGGGGCGTGCAGGCTGGGCAGCAGCCCGACGATGGCTTCAAGCTTGCCGGCCGGGACGTTGAGCTTGATCAGGACCCGCTCGTGGGCGGAAAGGGCGCTTTTAAGCAGGACCTCGATCTGGCCGATCTTTTCCTTCTTCCAGGGGTCCTTCATGGCCTCTTTGTTGGCGATCAGTATGGTATGGGTGTGCAGTACGTCCGAGACTATGCGCAGCCCGTGGGCGCGGATCGTCGATCCGGTCTCGGTGATCTCCACCGCCGCGTCGGCCATGCCTTCGACCACCTTGGCCTCGGTCGCCCCCCACGAGAAATCGACATCGGCTTTGACCCCGTTTTCCTTTAGGTAACGCCTGGTGTAGGCGACCAGTTCGGTGGCCACCTTCTTGCCCTCAAGGTCCTTGATGGACTGGATGGGGGACTCGTTGGGCACCACCAGCACCCAGCGGGCCGCCTTGTCGGAGGCCTTTGAATAAACCAGGTCGGCGATGGTCTCGACGTCGGCCGCCGTTTCCATGACCCAGTCGATGCCGGTAAGCCCGGCGTCCAGGGTGCCGCTGGCCACATACGGTCCCATCTCCTGGGCCCGGACCAGGGCGCATGACATCTCGTCGTCGTCGATGTCCGGGAAATAGTTGCGCGAACGCGGGGTGATGGTCCATCCGGCGTGGGAGAACAGCTCGATAGTGGCGGCCTCCAGGCTGCCCTTGGGGATTCCTATCTTCAGTTGCGCCACGGCCGCCTCCAAGGTCTCTTTTCAGGCAAAGCGATAGAGGCCATAGCAGGAGGCCGGAAAAAGAGCAAGGGCATAGGGTCCGCCCAGATAACCTGACAATCCGCCGCCGCCGCAAGGTTGATGTAAGGCCGGCGTGCGATATTGGGCCAGCCCCGCGGTGGGGAGGAGTTTGGCTAATAAAGGTTTCTGTTATGTTTGATCCCGGCGATCTGTTTAACATCGGCATACCGGAAATCGATAAGGAGCACGAAGCCATTTTCGGCTTATGCCGGGAAATCCATAACGAGTTGTTAAGGGACGGCCCCAGGGAAAGCATAGTCCAAGCCATAAAAAAGCTGACCGCCACCGCCGAAAGTCACTTTGACAACGAAGAACGGATCTTCGCCGCCGCCGGCCAGGCAGGCCCGGACAGGCACAGGAAAGAGCACATAAGGCTGCTTGAAACACTGGCCGCCATCATGAAGAAAGTCGAAACAGGCAGCCGGTCATGGCGGCGCGACCTTATCGGTTTCACCGATGTCATGCAGCGGCACATAATCACCTTCGACTTCGAGCTGAAGGAAATGGCCGGCCCCCCGGCGGATAAATAAAGTCCTTAAACATCAAAGACATAGCCATGAAAGTGGCGGTAACAAATCGAATTGACCGCTTCCGCCGTCGCCGTCGGGCCCGTGGGGCCGCGGGCAACGCGTTAGCCCGGGTATCTCATTGAACGAAAGCCATCCCAATTATTCGTGGTTTGATCTACAATCGGGCCGGCCGAGTAATACCAAGGAGGCAACTTCGATGATCAACCCGCCGACCAGCAAGAGAAGACAAAGGCTGCTTTTGGAGATAGAGCAGGGCATCAAGCAAGCCAACCGCGAGGTCATCCACGATTACATCCCGCCGGTGACGGCCGAAAACATCATGCCGTTCGCCGTTTCGGTGGCCCGCCTGAGGGCCCAGTACCTGAAAAAGGCCTATCAGTTCGCGGAAAAGGAACACGGCGGGGCCCTCACCGAAGCCGAGGTCACCTCGCTACGCAAACACCAGGAAAAATACGAGGCCGCCCGCGACGCCTTCGACGCTCTTTCCACGGCCATCCAAAGGGGCTATGTGAAGATCAAGGGTTAGAGATTTTTTTCTTTAATAACCCCACTAATATAAATCCTTAAAAAACGCGAACCGGCAAGGTGAAGCAATGACAACCATTTCATGGTCCGACGATCTCAGTGTAGGAGTTCACATACTCGACGCCGATCACAGGCTGCTGATCGACCTGATCAAACAGTTCAACGGGGCGGTTGATTCGGGACAAGACCCGGACAGGATTTCGGCCATTCTGAACGCCATTTACGACTACACCGATTTTCACTTCATCCGCGAGGAGACCCTTATGAAGGCCTGCGGATACGAGGACGTTAAAGCCCACCACGGCGTCCACGAGAAACTTACCGGCCGGATGAAGGAGATTTGCCAACAGTACGCCGCTTCCGAAGGGGCCGATATCAGCGACGGCATCAAGACCTTCCTGAACGAGTGGCTGACCAGGCACATCATGGGCCACGACAAGAACTACGCCCAATCCATGGCCGGCAAGGAACAACAGATAGCCGAGGCCCACCGGCCGTTCATGAGGCAATGGAGCATCGCCGAGTCGGCCGAGGCCAGCGATTCGATTTAAATACCAAGGACCGCCGTTAATACCTTCAGGCCGCCTTGGAGCGCCGGCGCCACAAACGCCAGTAAATGACGGCGTTGAAGGTCAGCACGAACAGCCCTAACCAAAAAAACCCGCTTTTGGGAAATGCCGCCCCCAACAGCAGTTCGGGATAGATCAGCGGCAGTATGTAGTGATCGACGAAACCGGACTGGTAACCGGCCTCGGCGCCCCGCATCCTGAAATGGTTCTCGGCGTAGGTCAGCGGGCAGATCCATCCCCCCACCTCAATCAGCCCGCCCCATATGAATGAGGGTACATGGACCCAGGCCACCAATGGCCAGCGCAGGGCGGCCAGCCCGCCGAACAGCACGAAGGCGACGAACATGAAATGGACGGCGACGGTCAGGTCGGCGAGATAACCATAAAACACGGCGGGCTCTCTCCTCATTGCGTATCCATATGTATAATAGCGGACCCATGGCAATACCGCGATGAGCCACAGCAGGGCCGGACATGACCGACGAAACCGAATTCGCCATAAACCGGAGCTCGTATGACTGGTGCGTGCGGGCCTTCGGGCTGGTCGAGAAACGGCTGGGCCTCAACATCACGGTCCACGACCACGGCCACCTGTTCGAAAAGGGCCATATTTTCCTTTTCAACCACTTCGCCCGCTTCGAGACCATAGTGCCGCCCTATATCATCCATCAGGCGACCGGAAAATACTGCCGTTCCATCGCCGACCACGATTTGTTCAAGATCAGCGACGGTTTCGGCGGCTTCCTGCGCGGCGTCGGCGCCGTTCCCAACGACACGCCGGGGCTGTTGCCGTTCCTGGCCGCCGAGATTCTGCGCGGCCGCAAGGTGGTGATATTTCCCGAAGGCGGCATGATTAAGGACCGCAGCGTGGTCGACGATGAAGGGGATTTCAGCATTTTCTCGCGGGCCGCCGAGAAACGGCGCAAGCATCACCGGGGCGCCGCGGTTTTGGCCCTGACGCTGGACATACTGAAGCGCCGCATAGTCGAGCTGGAGGCCCGCGGCGACAATGAGCGCCTAGCCCGCTGGGTCAAGGCGCTGGGCCTTGAGGGTCGGGCCGAACTTCTGGCCCGGGCCCATGAGCCGACCCTGACCGTTCCCGCCAACATCACCTTTTATCCGCTCAGGGTGCGCGAAAACGTATTCAGCCGCGCCGTAAAAATGTTCGTCAAGGACCTTCCTAAAAATGTGGTCGAAGAGCTCCTGATCGAAGGCAACCTGCTGTTCAAGGAAACCGACATGGACATCCGCACGTCCGGCCCCATCCAACGCCGGCGGAAATGGCGGTGGTGGGAGCGCACGTTGCTCAACCGTTATTTCATGAAGGTCAGGTCGCTGGACGACCTTTTCGGCCTCAAGGACCAGGCCGAGGGATGGGCCGAGAGGATGCTGGCCCGGTGCATGTGCGAGGAGACGCTGAGAATCCGCGACCAGTACACGCGGGCCATGTACCAAGCCATAACGGTGAACATGAGCCATCTGGCCTCGCTGGCCATTACCAAGCTGATGGAACAGGGCCGGATGACGGTCAGCCACGGCGAATTCCACACCATCGTTTATCTGGCCCTGAAGAACCTTCAGGCGGTGCCGGGGGTCCACCTGCACATTAGCCTGTGCTGTCCCGACCTCTACCGGGGGGTCATCGACGGCGACAGCCGGGAGCTGGACCGCTTCTTCTCGACCGCCGGCAAGGCCGGGCTGGTCGGCCGCACGCCCGGTTCGTACCGCTTCGAGGACAAGCTGTGCGAGGACTTCGGCTTCGACGAAATCCGCATGGAAAACCCGATAGTGGTCTACGCCAACGAGGCGGCCCCCCTTGAAGAGGTAACCCAAACCGTCGAAGCGGC
>JAZFTA010000071.1:0-3564 GCA_036446415.1 Rhodospirillales bacterium
TCAATCCCGGTCCCGGAGTAGGGGGTCACTGCATCGCCGTCGATCCCTGGTTCATCGTCGACGGAGCCCCCGAACAGACCCGCATCATCCGCACCGCCAGGAAGATCAACTCCCAAGTGCCCGGCCAGGTCGTCGCCAGGGTTCTAAAGGCCGCCGAGGAGAAAAAATCCTTCCGCATCGCCTGTCTCGGTCTCTCATACAAGGCCGACGTCGACGACCTTCGCGAAAGCCCGGCCATGGAAATTGTTGGAGCCTTGGCCGAGAATGATGGGTTGTCAATCAAGGTTGTAGAGCCACACATCAACGAATTGCCCGACGAGCTAAAAGGGTTTTCCGGCGTTACCCTTGCGCCGCTGGACGAGGCCGTTGAATGGGCGGATGTCGTCGTACTTCTTGTCGATCACCAGCCGTTTAAGAATGTAGACCGCCTACAAATATCGAAAAAAGTGGTCATCGATACCCGTGGCGTCTGGAGGTAGGACCGGTTACCCTATTACCGCGAACAGCCGGTTGGCCAGCCATCCCGACACGCCCTCGAATTGCAGCAGAGACCATTTATCGCTCTTTTCTATAATTATCGCTTGCAATTTTCCGCCGGTGACCTTGCCGACTATTTTGCATTCGGTGGAAGCGCATTTCCTGAGATTGACCTTTCTCGCGGTGATTACGATTTTAACCGGTTTGGGCTGTTTCACGTTTTTAGGGTCAATGGGCTGTTCGGCGTGGACGATGGAAACGTCCGGGACTTCGGATTGGGCGGGCAGGGGGATATCCATGTCGCCGCCCAGGGGCCACAGCATGGTGCCGACCGGGGCCAGTCCCCATCCCTTGAGAACCGGGTTCTCGCATCTCGGCAACTGTCCGGCGTAAAGCCGCGCCCACCATCCCGAAATCGAAAGGTTGGGATGGACCTTTTCGGCGACGTCCGGTCTTTTCCCATTAACCGGCGCGCCGCCGACTATCTTGCCGCAGACGGAAAAAAAGACGTGGTAAAAGCGCATCCCTAGTGCGGTGTGGCCGGCCCACCCGGAAATCTCAATAACGTCGCCGTTTTTAATAAAGCCGCCTTCCGAAGCCTTATCGGAGACGCTGGTGATGCTGAAAACGTCTATGAATCCGGAAATCGTCTTCTGCGCGGACCAGCCGGAAAGAGGATGAAAGCCCTGTGGAGGATAGGAACTGACCATGACGGAAACAGGTGGCGGCGCCGGCTTTATTTTCTTCAGCGGAAGCGGCGCCGGCTCTATTTTCTTCACTAACTGCTTGGGCGTCAACTCAATCCGCGCTCCCTTGGGTTCCTCTTCGAAATCCATGAATTGCGTGTAAAAGACAAGACCGGCAAGGGCCGCGATCAGCGCCGCACCGACGACATACCATAAGCTGGATGATGATTGCTGTGTGCGGTGGGGGCTCATGTTGCAGATTTCAGCTTTGTTCCGGACATTTCGCTAAAACGCCTTAATCCCATTACGGTTCATCTTCCCCGCTCTAATACAGTATTAGCACATTTTAATTTGGCCGGTCCCCCCGGGTGGCTGTACCTTTAATCAATCTTTGCCGCACGACCCGGTAAACGGCTTTCCCGTAAACGTCGGCGCCGTGGTTGTTGAAGTGGCTGTCGTGGGGGAGGTTGAACCATTTTTTAATTTCATCTTCACCGCCGTTCAGCGGAAGGTGTTCACCCATGTAAACGAAATTAATATCCGTTACGCCGTCAAGTCTTGCGGCCAGCGGCGGACGCTCGACCCCGGCCAACAGTTCGCCGCTGGTCGGGTTGTGCATGATTATCAGGTTCTTTTGCCTTGCCGTGATGGCGCCGATCGCCGCCGCCGCGCTTATCAGGGATTCCTCTTCCCCCAGAACGGCGGCGCTTGCCTTGCTTACGATCAGATCAAGGATGTCGGGTAATGATCGGTCCTTCATCACGAAGGGCTCGCCCATCGCGGCGGCGAGGGCGTACGGGTAGGTCGAGCCCCACAGCTTCGACCAGATGAATTGTTTCGACAGGTTCAGCTTGACCTTTTCAACAGCCTTTTTGTCGAAGGTGTGCCTGGGGTCCATGAAGATGACCCTGGACGGGCTGCAGCCCGGCCCGCCCAGCGACAGTTCCGGCGTATCGCAGACGACGATGACTTGGGCGGTGATATCGCCGGCCGAGATGCCGACCACTCCCCGGTAACGCCTGGGCGCCAGCCCAAGGTCGTCGACCGGTTCGATATAAAGGTGGTTCCTGAGAATATCCGGGGTTATGAAGTTCAGGATCGCCAGCTGCGGCGAGAACCTCTCGCCGTGGTCGTGATAGGCCTGGGCCATGGTTTCGAAGCCGGCCCCGGCGACCCCGAAATTGTAGACGGTGAATTTGTCCACTCCAACGGCGGCCTTAAGCGCCTCATCGTCGTTGAGAAGACGGTTCAGCACGTCGGTCCACGGATAATCGTTTAGAAGCGAGGCGGTCATGGAATCGCCGATCACGGCGATCCGGTATTCGTTATCGCTGATTGGGCCGTATTCATAGCCCGACCTGTACCCGGCCCGGTTGGTGGTTATGACGGAATGGAGCAGAAGGTTGTGCCCTGAATCGAAGGTCCGGTAATTGACCCGGACGTTTTTCAGGTAAAGCCCGTCGCCGGGCTGGCGGCGCCTCACGTCCTCGACGCGGTAATGGGCGTCGATCAGGGTATATCCGAAATCGGCGTGGGAATACTTGCTGGAAACGTAATAGCGGTAGGACATTTCCACCACAACCAAGCCGGCCAAAAGCGAGACCACGACAAGGACGGCGTTTGCGGCCGCGTTTTTCATGTGTTCCGACCCCTCATGAAGGCGGCCATGATGACATAAACCAAGGACACATGCCCGGCCGAAAATGGCTGTTTCCAGCGCCGGAATGTCGGGGGAAAATGATGGAAAATCAACGGGTTCCTAACAATTGCCGAGCTTGGAAATTTTTTTTCAATCGTATTATATAAAATGTGTATTTTTTAAAGCGTTTTCAGGCATAATAGCCGGCGGGATTCGCGGTCAGCGGGTGGCGTGTGTGCTTTTCAGTTGGGATTCTTCAAGATATTGTTGTGGAAATGTGGTTCTTTGATATATATAGTTTTTTAATAATTCCCCGGCATATTTAGATTAATCTTTTTATATTTTTTGAGTTCCGAGATGCGGGAGACCAAGGGGATGATCAGGATAGTTCGTTTTGCCGTGGCCGCGGCGTTTTTCGCGCTGGCCGCCCCTTCCGCGGTTTTTGCCGCCACCTTGCAGGAAAACCTCAACGATCTTGTCGAGAACCACAAGCGGATCAAGGCGGCGCTGCACGACGTCGAGGCGGCGAGGGAGCAGATCCCGATAGCGACCGGCGGCTGGTATCCCGACCTCGACATCACCGCCCATTACGGCTACGAGAAACAGATCAAGGGCCAGGGCACCAAAAACACCCACCTTCCGAGCCGCGAACTGGACTTGACCCTGACCCAGTTGCTGTGGGACTTCGATTCCACCAACCAAGCCATCAACATCGCCGAACTGGGGTTGAAGCAGTCGCTGGCCATCCTGGTGGCGACCCGC
>JAZFTA010000072.1:0-3750 GCA_036446415.1 Rhodospirillales bacterium
TTTTCCCTGTTTAACAGGGAAATCGTCGCTCCGGCCCCAGAGACGGGTTCGCGCCAGACTGCCCGCACCGCCACCCTACGCCTCCCGCCTTCGCGAAGCCCGCTTCGGAGGGCGAAGGAAGGTCGGCTTCGGGTGGCAGGCCACCCCGAAGGCGTTTAGGCGTAGGCGTGCCCTCCGAAGCCTAGGCGAAGGAGGGCTGGCTCATCCAAGGCTAACTTTTGACCTTGCGCTGCCCGGCCAGGGGAATGTCGCGGGCCGCTATGGCGTCGGCCCCGCTGCCCAGGATATCGGATAAAACCACCTGGCCCATCCTGACCGGGGCGGCCAGGGTCAGCTTCCGCATCTCCCGGCATATCTCGTGGACCCGGTCCCTCGGCACCTCGGCGCTGGTCCTGAGGGGAAGCCTTTCGAAGAGGCCGCCGGTGACCGGCACGGTGGTCGATACCATGCGCCGGGGGTCGGTGTGTTCCTGGCTGCCATAGGTCTTGCCCTTCTTGCAGGTATAGCCGCGGACCTCGACCACGTTGCCCTGGCCGTCGTCCTCGACTTCCAGGTGGCAGCTTATCGGACAACTGATGCACAGGTAATTGGCGGTTTCTTTCGTCATGGCCTTGTCATTCGCGCGGTTTGACGTCGACCCTGAGGGCGTCGCCGTGGAAGTCCTGCAGGAAACGCGGCTTGACCTTGAACGACACCATCTCGGCCGGAAAAACATAGAGCAGCCGCCTCTTGTAAACGTCGCCAAGGTGGATGGTGCATTTGTCGAGCTGGCGGCGGACCCGCATGTAGACGGTGTGCTCGCGGTCCGTCGATACGGTATGGGGCACGCAGTAGGCTACGTTCTCGCCGGGCACCAGGCGGATGTTGTCGCGCGGCGGCCGGCTGTCGGTAAGGTACTGCCCGGCGCTTTGGCCGGCCAGCCCGGCCTCCTGGCTGACGAAGTCCACGATGTCGTGGATGTGGACCACGTTGCCGCAGGCGAAGACCCCGCCGAGCGAGGTTTCCATGGTGCTGTCGACCACCGGCCCCCCGGTCAAGGGATCGAGGCTGATGCCCATGTTTCTCGACAGCTCGTTCTCGGGGATCAGTCCGATCGACAGCAACAAGGTGTCACACGCCACGTCCCACCCCTTGGCGGGGATCGGCCTCAGGCGGCCGTCGACCGGGGCCACGGTTATCTTTTCGAGACGGTCGCGGCCGTGGATGCGGGCCACCGTGGTCGAAAGATGAAGCGGAATGTCGAAGTCGTGAAGGCACTGGACTATGTTGCGGTTGAGGCCGTTGGGATGGGGCATGATCTCGAACACCCCGACCACCTCGCAACCCTCCAGGGCCAGGCGGCGGGCCATGATCAGGCCGATGTCGCCGGACCCCAGGATGGCTATCCGTTGTCCCGGCAGGTAGCCGTGCATGTTGACCATTTTCTGGGCCAGGCCGGCGCTCAGGACTCCCGACGGGCGGCTGCCGCCGATCCGGATGGCGCCCCTGGTCCTCTCACGCGAACCCATGGCCAGGACCACCGATTTGGCGCCGATGGTCCTGACCCCCATGCCGGCCGACATCACCATCAGCCTTTTTTCCATGTCGGCGTCGTAAACGAAGGCGTCGGATATCACGTCTATGTCGGTCTCCAGGACGCTTTCCAGGTAACGCTGGGCGTACTCGGGGCCGGTCAGTTCCTCCTTGAAGTGTTGCAGGCCGAAACCCGAATGGATGCACTGCCAGAGGATGCCGCCCAGTTCCTTCTCGCGGTCGACTATCAGTATCCTCTCGGCCCCCGCCTCGCGGCCGCCCAGGGCCGCCGCCATGCCGGCCGGGCCGCCGCCGACCACAACCATGTCATAGTGATCGCCAATGTGGGCGGGGTTTCCGGTAATCATGGCCTAGGGCCTGTTGACAGTTAGGTCGCCGCGCCGGCGGACGATCCAGGAATCGCCTCCCCGCTTGGTGATCGAGGTGATGGGAAGGCCCAGTTCCCGCGACAACAGGGTCATGCAGCGCCAGGTGCAAAAGCCGCCCTGGCAACGGCCCATGCCGGCCCGGGTGCGGAACTTGACGCCGTCCAGGGTCCTGGCGCCGGCCCTGATTGCTTCGACGATCTCGCGCTCGCTGACCAGTTCGCAGCGGCATCCGATGGTGCCCCATCCCTGGTCCCCGGCGGCCAGCCGGACCCGCTCGCCGTCGGATATGTCGGCGAAGGATATCCTCTTGTCGACGGCCGGTTGGAAGCTGTCGTCATGGTCCAGCCCCAACCCCTCGCCGGCCAGGATATCAGCGACCATCGAAGCGATGGCGGGGGCCGCCGTCAGGCCGGGGGACTGGATGCCGGCGACATTTATGAACCCCTTCAAGCCGGCCGGGCCGATAATGAAATCGCCGCCCCCGGCCGGCGCCCTGAGCCCCGCGAACTCGGCGATGCAGTCGTGCTCGCTGATCCCCGGGACCATCCGCTTAACGCTTGCGAAAACCTCGTCGGAGCCCTCGATCGATGTCGACAGGTCCTCCTTGTCGTCGACGTCCAGGGCCGTCGGGCCGACCATGATGGTGCCGTCGAAGGTGGGGATCACCAGTATGCCCTTCGAGACCGGCGTCGGGCAGGGAAAGATGATCCGCTTGACCAGGCCCTTGAGGCGCTTGTCGAGCAGGTATTCCTCGCCCTTGCGGGGCCGGATGGTGAAATCGCCGGCCCCGGCCATGGCGGCTACCTGATCGGCGAAAAGACCGGCGGCGTTGACCACGAAACGGGCCGCCAAGGGGCCATTGGCGGTCTCCACCACCAGCCGGCCGTGATCGGTGGATATGCCGGTGACCGTGGTATCAACGAATACCTTAAGTCCGTTGGCCCGGGCGTTATCAAGAAGCGTGAAGCAGGCCTCGTAGGGATTGACCACCCCGGCGGTCGGGGCGTGCAGGGCGGCGATTATGTCGCCCGACAGGTTCGGTTCCTCGGCGGCGATGCGTTCGCGGTCCCAAATCTCGAGGCCCGGCACCCCCTTTTCCCGGCCCCGCGCCTTCATCTCCTCGAGCACCCTGACCTGGTCCTCTTCAAAGGCCACCATCAGTTCGCCGACCCTCTCAAAACCGAAGTCCAGCTCCTCGTGAAGGCCGTCCCAGGCCTGATTGCCCTGCCATTCGAGGCGGCCCTTGAGGGTACCCGGATCGCCGTGGTGGCCGGCGTGGATGATGCCGCTGTTGGACTTTGTGGTCCCGAAGCCGACCTCGCACTCCTTCTCCACCATGGCCACGTCAAGCCGGTAGCGGCCGAGTTCGCGGGCGATGGCGCAGCCGGTGATCCCCCCACCGATGATGACCACGTCGTGGACCATTCTAAATGAATTCCTTTAGGGATAATGGTGGGCGCGGCAAGGTTTGAACTTGCGACCCCTCGCGTGTGAAGCGAGTGCTCTCCCGCTGAGCTACGCGCCCTTAGTGGTAAGAGAGAAGCGACATATAAGGTCGGCCCCTTTGGCCTGTCAAGGAAGCCCCAGTAAGTCGTGCAGTTCGTCGAAATGGCCGAAGACCATGTCGGCGTCCAGTTCTTTGAGCGGCACCCGGGAGTAGCCGAATGAGGCCACTACCACCCGAACCCTGGCCGCCCGGGCCGCCGCCACGTCGTTCTCGTTGTCGCCGACCATCACCGATTGTCCCGGCGTCGCGCCTAAGCCTTCGATCACGGCCAGCAGGTGGCGGGGGTCGGGCTTGCGCACGCCTTCAATGGAATCGCCGCCGATAACCACCGGGAAATATTCG
>JAZFTA010000073.1:0-7696 GCA_036446415.1 Rhodospirillales bacterium
TGGGAGGCGAGGGCATCCGCACCGGCGGCGTCAACGCCGACCGCGTCCGTTCCGGCCTGCTTACCGGCGCCATGATAGCCTCCAGGTCCAAGGCCAGGGGCCTCAGCGAGGCCGATTACATGGCCGGCAACCTTCTAAGACGCGAGGTGACGGCCCAAGACGTGGCCAGCGCCTTCGTCTATCTCGCCAAGGCGCAAAAAAGCACCGCCGACATTCTGACGGTCGACGGCGGCAACATCGCGGCGGCCTTGCGGTAACGGACTTGCGGTGATGGGCTGGGGCCTTTAATAACATTCAAAATTCTTACGATTTCAGGAGGATACATCATGGCGGACCTGGACGACATCAAGGACGGCAAGGACTTCGGGCTGGACCATCCGGCCAGGAACGAACCCTTCTTCCTTAAAGGGTCCGGCGCTCTGGACTGGGGCATGCAGAACCGGCTGGCCCGCATTTTCAACCCCGAAACCGGCAATACCGTAATGCTGGCCTTCGATCACGGCTATTTCCAGGGGCCGACAACGGGGCTGGAGAGGATCGACATAGGCATCCGCAAGCTGATCCCCTACGCCGACGTCTTGATGTGCACGCGCGGCGCGCTTCGCTCATGTGTCTCGCCCGCCACCGACAAGCCGGTGGTCTTAAGGTGTTCGGGCGGCAACTCCATCCTAGCCGAACTTTCAAACGAGACGGTGGCCGTCGACATAGAGGACGCTATCCGGCTCAACGTGGCGGCGATGGCGGCCCAGGTCTATATCGGTTCGGAGTACGAGCACAAGTCGATCTCCAACATCATCAAACTTATCGACACCGGCACCCGTTACGGGATTCCCACCCTGGCGGTCACCGGGGTCGGCAAGGAAATGGCGCGCGACGCCCGCTATTTCGGCCTGGCGACGCGCATCGCCGCCGAGATCGGCGCCCATTACCTTAAGAGCTACTTCATCGAGGAGGGTTTCGAGAAGGTGTGCGCCGGTTGCCCGGTGCCGATAGTCATCGCCGGCGGCAAGAAGCTGCCCGAACTGGATGCCCTAAGCATGGCCTATAAGGCCATAGATCAAGGGGCCAAGGGCGTCGATATGGGCCGCAACATCTTCCAGTCCGAGGCCCCGGTGGCGATGATCCAGGCCGTCGCGGCGGTAGTCCACAAGGGCGAGAAGCCCGAAAAGGCGCTGGACCTTTATGAGACGCTGAAGAACCGGCAATAGCCAGTAATAGACCGTCACGGCCGATTGTTTCATTTTGAAACAATAAATTCACCATGTTGAAATCAAACGGAAATACGGCTCTGTTCTAATCCCTCCCTGAGCCGGCCACGGGCCGGCAAGGGAGCGCTAATGATCGCCCGGTTGTGGAACTGGTTCTGGCGGCCGTCCGGGAAACTGGCCTGGGGACTGGTATTGATAATAGGCGGCGTCGGCGGCGGCGTCATCTGGACCGGCGTCAACCTGGCCATGGAGTACACCAGCACCCTTGAGTTCTGCGTGTCATGCCATGAAATGGATCAGTTGGTCTTTCAGGAATACAAGAAGACCATCCATTACACCAACCGCACCGGAGTGCGCACGATCTGCTCGGACTGTCATGTCCCCAAGGAATGGGGGACCAGGATCATCCGCAAGATCAAGGCCTCGAACGAAATCTACCACAAGCTGGTAGGCAGCATTGACACCCCGGAAAAGTTCGAGGCCAAGCGTATGGAGCTGGCGGAAAACGTGTGGCGATCCATGGAGTCCCGCGATTCCCGGGAATGCCGGAACTGCCACTCCTACGAGGCCATGGATTTCCACAAGCAGACCGAGGACGCCCAGGCGATGATGATGGCGGCGATGGAGGAGAATATGACCTGCATCGAGTGCCACAAGGGAATCGCCCACAAGCTTCCCGACGAATACGAGGATTGAAGGAGGGTAGTGATGACTTGGTATAGCAAAATGTTACGGATCTTCGCGGGCGCCCTGGTTGTTGTCGCCACGACGTTCACTTTCAAGGCTTTTGCCGACGAGCCGTCGGAAGACCCGATGCATACCCACGACGCCGGCGACATGTGGGCCATCGCCCGCGGCGGGCGGTTGTACGACAACTGGATGGTGGAAATGCTCCACGACCAACCCCGTGAGAACCATCCGGCCTACCCGGAGGTCGGCCGCAAGAGGGGATTCCCGACCTGGCGCTGCAAGGAATGCCACGGCTGGGATTACAAGGGCGCCGAGGGAGCCTATGGCAAGGGCTCCAACCATTATACCGGCATCAAGGGAATCCGCGGGGTAGTTGGAAGGGACTACAGGGAAATCGTTTCCATCCTAACCGATAAAACCCATGGATATGCCGAGAAACATCTGTCTCACGCCGCCCAGGAAATGTTGGCTATGTTCCTTAGCAAGGGCCAGATTGATATGGACCGCTATATAGACCCGGCAACCAAGAAGGCGCATGGCGACATAAAGCGCGGCGGCCAGCTATATCAGACCATATGCGTCGTATGTCACGGATTCGACGGCAAGGAAATCAACTTCAAGTCAGATAAATATCCCCAGTACGCCGGAACCGTTTGCAAGAGAAACCCCTGGGAATCCCTGCATAAAATACGATTCGGCCAGCCCGGCGTTGGAATGATGGCGCTGGCCAACCAGGACGTTAAAAGCCTGGTCGATATACTGGCCTATTGTCAGACGCTGCCGGTCGAGTGAAATCGATGACCATCGCTATGAATGCCGCGTTTCCGGCCGGAATTTGATTTACGTAAACGCCCGAAAACCGGTTTCGGACATTAATATTTTTCAAGGCGTTGAAAGGTTGTGAAACAATATTGAAACAATAAACCTAATTTTTGTAATTATTCTGAAACACGAACTGACTAGAATCTGTTCCATACTGTTTATCGGATTGTTTATTTCAAGGGAGTTATATCATGCGCAAGGGAATTTTTCTCGCAATAAGCTTGGGCTTGGTGGCGGCCTTGGCGGGCGGTTCAGCGATGGCCGCGGGTGACGCCGAAATAGGAGCCAAGGTTTTCAAGAAAAGGTGCAAGACCTGCCATACCGTCAAGGCCGGCAAGCACAAGCTCGGCCCCTCGCTGGCCGGAATGTTCGGGTCCAAGTCGGGGGCCACGGATTTCAAGAAATACAAAGGCCTAAAGGGTTCTGATTTTGTCTGGAACGAGGAAAACCTGGACAAGTTCCTTGCCAACCCCAAGAAGTTCGTGGGCAAGAAGTCCATGACCTTCAAGCTGAAAAAGGCCAATGAACGCGCCAACGTTATCGAATACTTGAAGACCCTGAAATAGGCGCACTTCAATGCCGGCTGGCCGGCATTAGGATAGTTAACATCGATGAAGGACCCGTCACCCAGGGCTCATCTGGTCCGCTTGGGATTGATCATGGCCGCCGGCGTGGTCGTGTTCCTGGTCCTGAAGTCCGTCCTGGTCCCAGCCAGTTGGGTGGATGAAGGCGGGGACTGGTACCGCGGCGAATCCCTGAACGAAATGATGGAACAGCCCCTGATCTATGGCGGCAACGAATCGTGCCAGGTCTGCCACTCCGACGTGATTGAGGAGATGGATGAGTTCAAGCACAAGACCCTGTCGTGTGAATCCTGCCACGGCGCGCTCATAGACCATGTCCAGGACGAACAGAAGATAGCCGATGCGTTCGTCGATGACGAGAGCACCTGGCAATGCCTGAACTGCCACGACGAGAGGATCACCAAGCCCGAAGGGTTCCCCCAATGGAATAAGCAAAAGGCCGTGGAGCACATGCAGATGGAAGAAGGCATGCTGTGCATAACCTGCCACACGCCGCACGACCCGACGCCATGAACGGCCAGGAACGGAAAATGACGAAGGCTGACCAGCAAGCCCCCCGGTTAGAGGACGAAAGGATGGATTCGCGCCGCGAGTTTCTTATGCACCTTCTTACCGGAACGGCTAGCGCCACCGTGCTGATGGTATTCGGTCCGGGCGCCGCCGCCCACGGCCCGGAATCCTCGGGTTTCATGAAAATGGCCAAGGCCGAGCATCACTATGCATATGTAATCGACGTATCCAAATGCATAGGCTGCGGCAATTGCGTGCGGGCCTGCAAACGGGAGAACAGCGTTCCAGCGGATTATTTCAGAACATGGGTCGAGCGTTACGTCATACGCCAGGACGGCGTCTATGTGGATTCGCCCAACGGCGCTATGGAAGGCTTCGAAAAGGCCAACGCCCGGTACCGCAAGAACTTCCACAGCGCCAAGACGGTTCCTAAAATGTGCAACCATTGCCATATCGCGCCTTGCGTGCAGGTTTGCCCGGTCGGCGCCACCTTCAAGTCGCCGGAAGGGTTCGTCCTGGTCGATCACGGCTATTGCCTCGGTTGCGGCTACTGCGTCCAGGCCTGCCCCTACGCGGCGCGGTTCATCAATCCGGTGAAGAACAAGTCGGACAAATGCACTTGGTGCTATCACCGGGTGAAAAAAGGCAAGCTTCCAGCCTGCGTTACCGTATGCCCGCAGAAGGCCCGCCTGTTCGGGGACCTTAGCGACCAGGAGGCGGAAGTGACCAGGATCTTCGATGAGGACAAATGGTTGGTGCTCAAGCCGGAGATGCATACCGATCCGACCTGTTTCTACGTCGGTTTGCCGAGAGAGGTGGTGTGATGGAACTTTACGGTCTTCCCGGCGGGGCGCTGGAGAACTACATCTTCCCCAACAACGTCCATGTGGAGTGGTCGCTCATGATCGTGATCTATCCATACATCACCGGGTTGATTGCCGGGGCCTTCGTGGTGTCGTCCATGTACCACGTGTTCGGGGTCAAGGAATTCAAGCCGATCGCCAACTTCTCGCTGATCGTGGCGTTCTGTTTCGCCCTTTTCGCCGGCGTGCCGCTGCTGGTTCACCTTGGCCAGCCGCAAAGGGCCTATCAAATCTACACCACGCCGCACCTGACTTCGGCGATGAGCATTTTCGGCTACGTCTATACCAGCTATTTGATTCTGTTGATGATCGAAATCTGGGTGATCTACCGCAAGCACTTCATCGAGATGGCCAACACCGACAAGGGCCCCTTGAAATGGGTGTGGCCGATACTGACGTTGGGAATAACCAAATACAATCCCCAATCCGCGCCCCACGACAAGAAGTTCGCCAAGTTCCTGGCCGGCATCGGCATCCCCTGGGCCTGCCTGCTGCACGGCTACGTCGGATTCTTGTTCGGTTCGGTCAAGGCCGTCGCCTGGTGGGCGACCCCGCTTCAGCCCTTCATCTTCCTGTCTTCGGCGATCGTCAGCGGCATGGCCATGCTGTTCGTGATGTACATCGTAATCATGTGGGCCAAGGGCAGGGACTACGACGAAAATCTGGTCAAGAAGTTCATGATCTCGCTGTGGATGGCCTTCATCCTCGATTATTCCCTGGAATTGCTGGAGCTGGCCTTCGTCAGCTACGAGCATGGCCTGCATTGGGCGCAGATCAAGCCGCTTCTGTTGGGGCCCCTGTACAACTCCTATGTTCTCGGCCAGATGGGTCTTCTTTCCATCAGTCCGTTGCTGATTCTCGGCACCGTCTCCCTGCTCGACATCCGCGGCAAGGCGCTGATCTATCTTTCCAGCCTGGGCAGCCTGATGCTGGTATTCCAGGTCCTGATGATGCGTTTCAACGTGGTGGTCGGCGGCCAGCTCATCTCCAAGTCCGAGCGCGGCTTTGTCGATTACCAATGGGAATTCCTGACCAGGGAAGGCCTTTTCCCGGCGATGCTCATCATGGCGGCGCCGTTCGTAGCCTACTATATAATCAGCCGGTTCATCCCCATTTTCGAAGGCAAAAGCATGGATACAGAACCTCGCAAGACGTCATGAAAGGAGGCGTTAAGGAACGGTAAGTGTCAGTCTTTTTGAGCTTCTTCACGGCTCATATCGAAAAGGTGCATAGTTGATAAGTAATTGAATTAATTTGATAATTTTCACCTGATATGGTGTAATAGCGAACTTTTAAAACGAAATTACGCATTTCAAACCAACCGGACCTCGCCAATCGTGCGAACGCCCGAGACAACCGCTCAGATGGATGGAGGTAAAAATGAACAGCTACAATAAATTCGGTCCGTTTGTTCCCGTCGCAACCTTCGCCGTGTTTTTGCTTGCCGGATCGTTGCCGACGGGCGCCCTGGCCGATCACGCCAGTTTCAAGAATGAGATTAACCCGATCTTCAAAAAATACTGCGTCGAGTGCCACCACCCGGGGGGGGAAGGCGAAAAAGCGAGCGGTCTCGACCTTACGTCCTATGAAGGCGTGATGAAGGGAACCGAGTATGGCCCCGTCGTCGTGCCGGGGGACGCTTTCACCAGCAATCTCGTCGTCCTTATCGATGGCCGGGCCGACCCCAGGATATCGATGCCTCACGGCGCCCGGAAGGGCTTGACGAAATGGGAAAAGGTAATGATCCGGCGTTGGATCAATCGCGGGGCCAAGAACAACTGAGGCAGGTCAAAAAAGCCAAACAAGAACCCCGGAAACAAGATCCGGGGTTTTTGTTTGGCTTTTGGATCGCCGACGGATGTTAATGCACGTCAGACCATATCCTGCGTTTTAAGGCGTAAAGCATGGCGGTAATTATTAACATGAACAACATGACCTTGATGCCGAGTCTCTTGCGTTCCTCAAGTTCCGGCGACGCCGCCCAGGTCAGGAAAGCGACCACGTCCCTGGCCTCCTGATCCAGGGTCGCCTCGGTGCCGTCGGCGTATTCAACCGAATCATCGTCCAGGGGCTGGGGCATGGCGGTCTGATAGCCGGGGAAATAGGTGTTGAAGCTCATTCCTTCCATAAGGTTGAAGCCTTCGGGCTCTTCGTCGTAGCCGGTGAGAAGGGCGTATAAGTAATTGTATTTGCCCGTGCGGGCCTTGGCGATCAGCGATAGGTCAGGCGGAAGGACGCCGTTGTTGTTGGCGCGGACCTCTTTCTCGTTGGTGAAGGGAGATACGAAATTATCCGAAGGAAGGGCCGGGCGGGAGAACATCTCGCCCTCTTCGCTGGGGACGTCCTCAATCTCGTATTCGGCGGCTATGGCCTCGACCTCGTCATCGGTGAAACCGATCTCCAACAGATTGCGGTAATACAAGTGCCTTATTGCGTGGCAACCGTTGCAAAGTTCCGAATAAACCTGGAAGCCGCGTCTAAGCTGGGCGCGGTCGAAACGCCCGAACGGGCCTTCGAACGACCACTCTTGCGCCGGGGCCCGCGGGGCTTCAGCGGCAAGGTCATAATCATCACCCCAAGCGCCGCCGGAAAACAACGCTATCGCCGCCACTGAGATTAGAATAAGGCGCTTCATTTTTTCCCCGCGGCGGCGACTTTGCCCTGTTTGAGGACCGCCGCGGCGATGCTTTTCGGCAGGGGCAGGGGTTTTTCGAATTTTCCGATCAGGGGGATAATGACCAGAAAGTGGATAAAGTAATAAGCGGTGGCGATTCGCCCGATCATAACAAAAAGGTCGGTGGCTGGCTGGGAGCCGATATAACCGAGCACGAAGCAGTCGATCACGAAAATCCAGAAGAACTGCTTATACACTGGACGAAAACGTCCACTCTTCACCTTCGAGGAATCGAGCCAGGGAAGGGCAAAGAGGATGAACGTCGCCGCCATCATGGCGATCACTCCGCCCAGCTTCCACGGAATCGCCCTCAGGATCGCGTAGAAAGGCAGGAAGTACCATTCC
>JAZFTA010000074.1:0-3234 GCA_036446415.1 Rhodospirillales bacterium
CGGTATATCGCGGATCGATCCGATATTGCCGGGATCAACGGCCCGGCGCAGGTAGTAGACCACCTCGCGGGTTCGGGCGCGGTCGAGGTCAATGGCCGAAAAGGCCGCCTCGCCCAGGGCCGGTATGGCCCATATATAGCCCTCCTTGTCGCCGATAAAGGTAAACAACAAAGCCTCTGTTGGGTTCAGCAACCCTTTCAGGCCGGTAATGGAGAGCGGACCCGGCGACGTCAGTTCAGCGTAACGGGGAAAGCGCCTTGAAATTTCATCCCTGATCGTAACCTGGGAAGCCTTCAGACTGGCGATCCGGGCGCGAATCGCCGCCGTGGTGCGGCTGGATTGCGGCGTTTCCTCCTCGACGATTGCCGCCGCCGCCTGGTAAAGAGCCGAGAGCTTCTGGTCGGCATCGTCGGCCTGGCGGGCCAGTGATCCTAAACCGCTGTCGTCCATGGCCATCCGGGTGGCTCCCAGGGCCAGCGCCTTTTCGACGGTTCCCGACTTTATGGCCTGGACCAACTGGAACCCCCAGTCAAGGCGGCTGGCCCCGTTCACCATCCGCCCCTGCCGGGCCGCGTCGCCGGCCAGCAGGCCCAGGTATGCGTCGACGATCATCCGCCGCCAAATATTCGCGAAGCCGCTGTGGCGGGCCTCTGTTGCGGCCACCGACAAGGCCCTGGCCAGCCCCGGCGCCGCTTCATCAAAGCCCCTCAAGGCGTCGTCAACCCGGCCCGCCCGGGCCAGGGCGACCGCCTGGAACCCCTTGACCTCGAAGATGCCGAGATCGTTTTCAGGCAGGAACGCCATGCGGCGCTTCAGCGTATCTTCAAGGTTTTTAAGCAGCTCATCGAGCCGTCCCCCCATCAACAGGGCGGCGTTGAAGGCGTGGCTTTGCTGAAACAGCTTTTCGAAGGCCCGCCAAGTGTCGGGCGCGGTTGATCGTATATCGTCGAAAACCGACAGCGCCTCTTGCCATTTTTCGCGAAGCGCAAGCACCTCGGCCAGGAAGAACCCGCTAAGGACTATTTCCACCGACGCCGGGTCGGGGTTACCGGCCTGTTGGGACTGGACCGCCAATCGGGCAATGCTTTCGGCGTCTTCCAGCTGGTTTTTGTAAACGAAGATGTTGGCCAGGTTTCTCAAGGCCATCGCCGAATATACGGATGGGTTGCCGGCCTTTTGGACAGCTTCCTTCAAAACCCGGCGGCCTTCGACTTCGGCCTCGCCGATCCGTCCCTGGCGCAACAGGTTGCGTGAAAGGTCGATCCTCAGCGTCAATTCGCCAAGCGGATCATCGCCGTCAAGTCCGTCATCGGTGAAAATCGCGATCGCCCTCAGGATATCATTCTCGGCTTCGCTCCATTTGCCTGACAGCTCCTTGTCGACGAATTCGGACATAGCGCGGTTGAACCGCGCCTTAGGGCTGTTGTCGCGAAGGCTTACGGATCCGCGGACCGAGGGGATCAATGAGCCCGATCCGAAGCCGCCCATACCGAAGGCGTTTTCATTCTGTTCATCCCTCGCCTCGATCATTTTCGAATACTCCTGGGCCTTGGCGTCGGCCAGGGCCTTGGAAGACATTTCCCGATCGCCGGCGACGGTATACAGGCGCGAAAGGTTGTGATGAAGTTGGGGATTGGATGAATCGACCCTGGCCGCGTCCTTCATGACATTTATCGCGTTGATGAAGCTGCCGGAACGGCTTTCAACCCAGGCCAGCCGCTCGAAAAGGGACTTCGAATAGGCAACGGAAAGCACCGGTTGGCCGACCAGGTCGGCGCGGGCCTTTCTGAGATCGGAAAGCTCCTGATTGAACCACCCCAGGCGGCGGGCGGCGCGGGCCCGGTTAAGATAGAATTTGGCCATGTCGCCCGAGGCCGGGGGCTTTGAGAGGGCCGTTTTCCGGTCCGCCGCAACATTCCCGGAGCCGGCCGCCACCGGCCGTTTCATGATTTCCACGATATCCCTGGCCGAACGCGGAGGGGCTGTGAATTTTCTGGTTTCAGCGGCCGGGGCCGTGTTCCCCGCCGTATCCAGGGCCGTTCCGCCATCACCGCCGGCGGTCTGGCATCCGCTTAGAATTACCGCCGCCAGCCAGGCAAGGATAATTGTTTTACCTGGTCTCATTATTGATCTTCTCCCAAGTTGGTGGACAGACTCAGACATATGGCGCCGTAATCCGGTATTTTATATATAAATTCCAAAGACAGCGAGAGGGAAAAGCCTATGGATAATTTAACAGGGGGCCGGTGGAAATGGGGGTGGGGTTAGCGTTCACTTTTGGGCGCTTGGCGGACCATTCAGGGGGATGGTGCCGACTTCCGGGTTGACCCACAGCCGACGTTCCGGCTCCAATCAGGTTCAAGGGCAAAGAGCCCATTCAGGATGAACGTATCGTCCGCTCGGGTGGGAAGCGCACGGAGACCGAAGTCCCCTTGCCGACCTTGCTATTGATTGTCTGGGTGCCGCCGTGCATCTCTACATACTTTCTGCACAGGTAAAGCCCAAGCCCAGTGCCTCCGTGCTTGTGGGAATGAGTGCTATCCACCTGCTCGAAAGGCTCCAGCGCTTTCTCTATGTCATCCTCGGACATGCCGATGCCGGTGTCAGCCACGCTGATCATCATCGACCCTTTTTTGAGCACTTCGACCGAGACCGTGACATCGCCCCCTTCAGGCGTGAATTTGACGGCATTGGAGAGAAGGTTGTTGAGTATCCTTACGACCAACTGTTCGTCACCGCGAAAAGAAGGCAAGTCAGGCGGCATATCCACATTTAGACTAAGCTGAGATGCCTCGGCCTCGGACGTTATCAGATTGACGCTGGATCGGATAAGATAGCCTACATCCAGGTCTTCTTCGGCCAACTTCATCTTCCCGGATTCTATCCTTGACAGGTCGAGGATGTCATCGATGAGGCTTACCAGAAGAGAACCGCTATATTGTATGTCCTTGACGTAATCCTCGTAATGGGGATCGCCAAGAGGACCGAAGGTTCGAGCCTTCATCATCTGGGCAAACCCCATGATGGCGTTCAAGGGAGTGCGAAGATCGTGGCTCATCATAGCCAGGAATTCGGACTTAGCGTGGTTGGCGTACTCGGCCTCTTCCCTGGCCGACGCCAGTTCCTTGGCCAGCCTGGTCATCTCCGCGTACTGGTGCCCGAGGATCCGGTCGCCGCGCCGGACGATCAGGAACAAGGACGCGTAAAGCAATGCAAACATAAAGGTCAGACCGA
>JAZFTA010000075.1:0-4239 GCA_036446415.1 Rhodospirillales bacterium
CTAGGAACCGTAAATTCCGGCCCACCAGACCCCGTGAGCCGATCAAATCGACAAAACCGGAAAACCATCGCGACAGACCATCCAAATCCGCAGGCCTGTCACACAGACACAACAGTGAGCGTTTCTACACGGCCTGGACCCGAAGGAGACAATCCAGCGGACCGGGCACTGGTCAAAATCCCGGGCGGGTAACCACCGAAAATCGACAAATCAAGCCCCATCCTCACTGTGGAGGCGGTAAGTTTCTTGAGACCATCCTATCCTTCAAGACGCTTCCACCTCCGTCAGGGGACCACGCATCAGTACTGACAAGGGAACCGTCAATAGAGCGCAGCCGGCAGCTGTCATCAGGGCAGGTTCCAGCCCGGCAAGGTCAGACAACATCCCGAAGATCGACGGCGCCACCGCCCCGGCGCCGATACACAGCGTGTAGAACAGGGCGAAGCTCCGGGAACGTTTTTCACTATCAACGAAATCGGCAACCGTCGCATAAAGTACCGACGAGGTACCGTTGAGCCCAAGCCCGACCAGTGGCAGCAGCGCCAGCGCGCCGCCCAGCGGTAGGCCTAGCAGGAACAGGATTCCGAACCCGGTAACGGCTTCGCTAAGCATCACCGTACGCACGATACCGAGCCGCTGGGCGAGCGCCCCGCAAAGAAATTTGCCGGCGGCGCCGCCGGTGAAGACCAGGGCCAACGCCCCTCCGATGATCTCGATATCCGCTCCCTTGCCAATCAGCAGGAACGGCAGAAGGGTCAGGAAGGCCGTGCGCACCCCGCCATCCAGGATGCCGATCGTTGACAAGATCGAAAAGCCGGAGCGATTGCGGATGCCCCAATCCTTGGCGGCTTGCGGCCCGGTTTCCCGGACCCGCGGCCGGAGACCAACGCCGAGCCCCCCTAAAACAACAAAGACGGCGATCCCCGCCAAAGCGCCGATCAGTCCGTAGCCGGCCGCCGCCCACCGCCAGCCGAAAGCGGCAACGACCAGCGCCGCCATGGCCGGCACCACCATCTTGCCGAGATCGCCGGCAAAGTTGTAGACGCCGAGCGCCATCCTTCGGCCGCCCCCTTCATAGGCCTTGGCGACAACCGACGAGCACAGTGGATGCTGAACCGCCGAGGCGCATCCCGCCACCAGCAGAACGGCGATCAGGGAAAAAAACCCGCCAGCCGTCCCGAGGACCATAAAGGCGAGCCCGACCGCCACCGTCCCCAGGGCCAGCAGCGTCCGCTCTCCGAACCGCTCGGAGATGAGCCCGAAGGGCACCTGTGCGGCCGCCATCATGCCTGAAAAACAACTCTTGATGAGCCCGACTTGGGAGAGTGAAAGGGCGAGTTCGGCCTGCCACACCGGCAGCAGCAGATAAAGCAGATCGGAAAATCCGTCGTGCAGGAAATGTATGGCGCTGGCGGTGCCCAGGCTGTAACGCCGGCTCCTCGCTTTTTTCTCACTTTCGGGCAGTTTTTCCACTCTCTTGGCTGTTGGACAAATGAAAAGCTGTCTGTGGGACCACGGCTCTCGCGGCTTTTCCTTCGCACGCGTTTGGTTTAGTGTAATATCCGGACTAATTATCACTTTAAGACAAGCGTAAATCCTGGGGTGATCGGCCATCAAGCATCAGCTCAAGTTCTTTTACCCGGGAAACGTGCATGGGAGGAATCAAGCTATGAAAAGGTCCTTACTACGCCTCAACCTGTTGGTCGCCTGCACCGCGCTGATTGTCGGTATTATGGCGGCACCTTTTCAGGCCGTGGCGGCGCAAGACACGCTGGTCATCGTGACGTCCTATCCGACGGATACGACCGTCACCGTCAAGGCGGCCTTCGAGAAGAAGCATCCCGGCATTACGGTCGAGATTCTTAACAAGAAAACCTCCGCCGGCATCAAATACCTTCAGGAAACGGCCGGCAACAACCAGTCGGACATGTTCTGGGCTTCGGCGCCGGACGCTTTCGAGGTGTTGAAGGGAGACGGCCTGCTCCAGAAGTACCAAGTCAAGGTCAAGGGCATCCCCGAATTAGTCGGCTCCTTCCCCATCAATGACCCCGACGGCTACTACAAGGGCTTCGCCGCCTCGGGTTATGGCATCATGTGGAACACCCGCTACACCAAGGCCAAGAAGCTGCCCGATCCCAAGGAATGGTCGGACCTCAAGAAACCGGTCTATTTTGGCCACGTCGGCATGAGTGCGCCGTCGCGCTCCGGCACCACCCACCTGACGGTGGAAACCCTGCTTCAAGGCGAAGGCTGGGACAAGGGCTGGGCGGAATGGAAGGAGATAGCCGGCAATTTCAAGACCGTGACCGCACGAAGCTTCGGCGTTCCCGATGGCGTCAATTCGGGCAACTTCGGCGTCGGCATCGTCATCGATTTCTTCGGCCTGGCCTCGAAAGCTTCCGGCTTCCCCGTGGAGTTCGTATACCCGACGATCACGACGCTGGTGCCCGCCAACATCGCCATCGTCAAGAACGCGCCGAATCCGGAAGCCGCGGGCATCTTTATCGAGTACCTGCTCTCGCCGGAGGGCCAGGAGGTGCTGCTGGATCCCAAGATCAGGCGCCTGCCGGTCAATCCGGCGACCTACGCCAAGGCGCCGCCAGGCTTCCCCAACCCGTTCGAGGACAAGTCCATCGGCGCGGCCGTCAAGTTCGACCTGACTCTGTCCAAGAACCGCTACAATCTGGTCAATTCCATGTTCGACGTGATGATCACGTATCGGCTCGATGACCTGAGAGCGGCGGTCGGAGCCATCCAGGCCGCCGAGGCGGCGCTGGCGGGCAAGTCCAACGCCAAGGCCGAGGCCCTGATCGCGGAAGCCCGCGCCCTGGTGGCGGCGCTTCCCATCGACGAGGCCAAGGCCAACGACCAGGAATTTTCCGCGATCTTCAGGAAGAAGCGGAAAAAAGCGACCGACAAGGTCGGAGCTCGCCAAGCCGAGGTCGAACAGAAATGGGACACCTTCGTCAAGGCGAACTATGCCAAGGCAAAGGATTTGGCTGAAGAAGCAAAATCCATGCTCTGAGAAACCTGTTAAGGTAGGGGCCCGGCGCATCAAGGCACCGGGCCCTTTTTTCTTTAGGGGGCCTCAAGTCGTCACGGGGAGAGACGGTAATATCCCTTTCTCGCAAGCAATGGGGGCCGGGCGCCGTAGCCTTGTTGCTGGGGCTGTTCCTGTTCGTTTTCTTGGTCGTTCCCGTCGCCAGGGTCGTCGTTGTCGCCTTTCAGGACCCCTCGTCGGGCGCTTTCACCCTGATCAATTTCGTCGATTTTTTCAATACGTCCCTGTTCCGGGAGTCGTTTGTAAACTCCCTTTACGTGGCGACCATGTCGGTGGTGGTGGCCACGGTTATCTCGTTGCCGCTGGCCTATTTCACCACCCGTTTCAACTTCAAGGGGGCGGTTCTTATCCAGACCTTGGGGATCATTCCCCTGATCATGCCGCCGTTCGTCGGCGCCGTCGCCATGCTCTTGCTGTTCGGCGACAACGGTTCCGTCAATTTGCTGCTGGACGAGTATTTCGGCTTCACCATTCCCTTCATGAGCGGGTTGAACGGCGTCATCTTCGTCGAGAGCATCCACTATTTTCCGTTCATCCTGATCAACCTGTCGGCAAGCCTCATGAACATCGACCGCGCCATGGAGGAATCGGCGCAGAATCTGGGCTCCAGCGGACTCAGGCTATTCAGGCGCATCGTCTTTCCGCTGGCCATGCCCGGCTATGTCGCGGGGGCGTCGATCGTGTTCCTGAAAGTGTTCGACGATCTCGGCACGCCGCTGCTCTTGAACATCAACAACATGCTGGCGCCCCAGGCGTTCCTGAGAATCACGTCGATAGGCATCTCCGACCCCATGGGCTACGTGATCTCGGTGATCCTCGTGGTTTTCTCTCTCTTCGCCATGTGGGTGTCGTTCCTGGCCCTTCGCGGCAAGGAATACGCCACCGTCCAGAAGGGCGGCGGGGGTCTGATGAAACGGGATTTGAGACCGCTCGAGGCGTTCGCCTGTTACGCCATCGTCGTCTTTATCCTGTTGTTGGTGCTTTCACCGCATTTCGGTCTCGCCCTGTTGTCCTTCGGAACCGTGTGGTCGTACAGCCCGTTGCCCGATGCCTACACCATCGATCACTACGCCAATGTCCTCTTCACGGCGCGTGGATACATTACCAACACGCTTATTTACGCCGGACTCGCGGCGACCATCGACGTGGTCTTCGGCACCGCCATCGCCTACATCGTA
>JAZFTA010000076.1:0-5218 GCA_036446415.1 Rhodospirillales bacterium
GCGTCCAGGTGGTTGGTCGGCTCGTCCAGGAGCAACAGGTCGGGACGCTGCAAAAGCAACCGGCACAAGGCCACCCGGCGGCGCTCGCCGCCCGAAATCGTGGTTACGTCGGCCTCGGGCGGCGGGCAGCGAAGGGCCTCCATGGCGATCTCTATGGTCCGCTCGAACTCCCAGCCGTTTACGGCGTCGATCTTTTCCTGCAACTCGCCCTGCTCGGCGAGAAGTTCGTTCATCTCGTCGTCGTCCATCGGCTCGGCGAACCGGGCGCTGATCTCGTTGAAGCTGTCGAGAAGCTCCTTGACCTCGCCCAGCCCTTCCATGACGTTGCCCTCGACGTCCTTGGCCGGGTCAAGTTGCGGTTCCTGTTCCAGGTAGCCGACCCTAACCCCATCGGCGGCCCAGGCCTCGCCGCCGAAGTCGCCGTCCAGGCCGGCCATGATCCGGAGCAGGGTGGACTTGCCGGCCCCGTTCGGCCCCAGCACCCCGATCTTGACGCCGGGCAGGAAGGACAGGGTGATGTCCTTAAGGATCTCGCGCCCGCCGGGGAAGACCTTGGTCAGCTTTTTCATCACATAGACGTACTGGTAGGCGGCCATCTGGATTTCCCTGTGCCTGATATTGGCTTGATTAACGCGGCCCGGCCCGCACTTGCGGCGGGCCGCACAGTTTGTAACCCATACCATCAGCCGGCGCCAGCGCCCCGATAATGAAGAAATGAACACTTTATGAGAAGCGTGATATGATGTTTTTGAGTTGGAGGGAAGAACCTGGAGAGGACGGCACTGACCAAGTCCGTGCTGGTCGTCGAAGACGAGCCGAACATCGTGCTTTCGCTTGAGTTCATAATCAAGCAGGCCGGGTTCGAGGTGCGGGTGGCCCACGACGGCGAGGAAGCGTTGAAGGCGGTTGAGGAAAACCCGCCGGAACTCATACTTCTCGACATCATGATACCCAAACGGGACGGCTACGATGTCTGTCAGACCATCCGCGCCAACCCCGAGTGGAAGGACATACATATAATCATGCTGACCGCCAAGGGGCGCGACGTTGAACGCGAAAAAGGCCTGGCCCTGGGCGCCGACGACTACATAACCAAGCCGTTCTCGACCCGCGAGTTGAGCAAGCGGGTAAAGCAGCTTCTAGGCGATTAAGCCGGGGTGAGCCGGGGGCGCTTATTCGAATACAGCCCGGATTATGAAATGCCTGAAACCACCCGCACTTCCCCAACCTTGATTTCCCGGTTCAGCCTGCGTTTGCGCACGTTCCTTTTTTTCGCCCTGATCGGCCTTTCCATTCCCCTCATCGTGGCCGGCGCCCTGTGGCTGGCCGTCGGCGCCCTGAAGGAGGCCGGCCCCGGAGAGGCATGGAGCATCCTGTTCGTCTACGGAGGCGGCGCGTCGTTCATACTTATCCTCCTGACCGTCATGGTCGGCGTCCTCTTCGACGCCAACGTGGCGGCCCCGATACAGGCCCTGATCCGCGACATGGAGACGGTGATCCACGCCAACCCGGACCACCCAATAGACCCCGAACCGGGACGCTATCTCGGCAACCTTCCCGAAATGGCCCGCGAAATGGCCGGAAACCTGGCATCGGCGCGCCTGGAAAACGCAAAAAAGATAACCGAAGCCACCATCGGCCTGGAAAAACAGAAAGGACGGCTGGAAGCCATCCTGCAAGACCTCAACGAAGGAGTGGTCGTATGCAACCTCGGTCACCAGATTCTTTTGTACAATCACCGGGCCCTTGAAATCCTGCACGTCGCCGGCGAATTGGGATTGGGACGGTCCCTGTTCAGCGTAACCAACCGTCAACCCTTCATACATGCCCTGGAACGCCTGACCAACCGCCACAGCGAGGGCCGCCACCAAACCCGGCCCAAGGGGCTGACCATGCCGTTCGTCGGCGCCACCGCCGACTTCCGCCACACCCTTGAAGGCCAGATAAGCCTGATCCTGGATCACCTGGGCGCTCCCGCCGGCTATGTAATAACTTTCGAGGACAACTCGGAAAAACTGGCGGCCCTTGGCAAACGCGACCGCCTGCTCCGCGAGGCCACCGAAGGCCAGCGCCGGAACCTGGCCAACCTGCGGGCGGCGGCCGAGATCCTGTCCTCTCATCCGGACATGGAGAAAAAGGAAATGAACGCTTTTCGCGATGTGGTGTTCAAGGAATGCGAAATGATCAGCCGGCGGCTGGACCGTTTGTCGGCGGAATACCACGACGTGATCACCGGCCATTGGCCGATGAGCGACGTTTATTCAGCCAACCTGCTGAACTGCGTGGTCCGGCGCCTGAGCAGGGAAACCGCCATCGAGACGGTAATGACCGGCATTCCCCAGTGGCTGCACGGCGACAGCTACACCCTGGTGGAGGTTCTTGTTCACGTCGTCATCAAGGCCCATGACTATACCAAGGCGGCGACCTTCGACCTTGAGGCCACTACCGGCGAACGCCGCGTCTATATTGACGTTATCTGGAATGGTCCGGCGATTCCGGCTACGGTTCTGAACTCCTGGATGGATGGGGAACTGCCCGACGCGCCCGGGAAACTGACGGCCCGCGACGTGCTGGAACACCACAAATCGGAATTGTGGTCCCAACCCCACCGCGACGGTCAAGCCCGCCTCAGAATCCCCCTGCCTCCGGCCGCGCAATCGCCAACGGAACACGAAACCCGGCCCCCCCGGCCGGAATTTTACGACTTTGCCCTGTTCGACCAGACGGCGCATAAGGGCCCGATGTCGGACAAGCCCTTGAAGGGACTTATCTACGTTGTATTCGACACCGAAACCACCGGCCTGAAACCGTCCGAAGGCGACGAGATTGTTTCGATCGCCGGCGTACGCGTGGTTAACGGACGCATCCTCACCGGGGAAAGTTTTTCACGCCTTGTAGACCCTGAACGCGACATCCCCAAGGCCTCGATCCGCTTCCACGGCATCACCGGGGAAATGGTCAGGGACAAGCCGCCGGCCCGCGTCGTGCTGCCCCAATTCCACGCCTTCGTGGGCGACGCCGTTCTGGTCGCTCACAACGCCGCCTTCGATATGAAATTCCTGAAGCTGAAGGAGGCCGAGAGCGGAGTTGAGTTCGACAATCCGGTGCTCGACACCCTGCTGCTTTCGGTTTTTCTGCACGACCACACGCCCGATCATACCCTGGACGACATAGCCAACCGCTTCGGCATCCAGGTGCAGGGCCGCCACACCGCCATGGGCGATACCCTGATGACGGCAAGCATTTTCATGCGCATGATCGGCATGCTGGAAGCGAGGGGGATTAATACGCTTGATAAGGCCATGGAGGTAACCGGTAAAATAGTCGATATACGGGCCAGGCAGGCCGCGTTCTAGAGATTAGGTGAAAAGGAGCAACCCGGATGCCGGGACCCAAAATTAAAAGCGAGAAGATCGGAGCCCTGTTCATTTTCGGGGTCCTGGCGTTCAGTCCGCCGCTGCTCGACGTTTTCGACGGCGGAGCGGAGACCATGGTAGCCGGCATTCCGCTCCTTTACTTTTACCTTTTCCTGGCCTGGGGAGCGTTTGTCCTGCTGATGTTGCTGATCATATCAGCGCCCGATGGAAGCGGCGGCGATCATCCCGCCACGGACGACTGAGAGAGGATTGAGGCCTTGCTCGCAGGCTGGTTCATACTTGTCGCTTCGCTAGGCTATCTTAGCCTGCTTTTCGCGATCGCCTACTATGGCGACAAGCGGGCCGACCAGGGCCGCAGCCTGATCGCCAACCCCTACATATACGCCCTTTCGATCGCCGTTTACTGCACCTCGTGGACCTTCTACGGCAGTGTCGGGCGGGCCGCCTCCAGCGGCGTCGGATTCCTTCCGATCTATCTGGGACCGACCCTGATGTTCGCCCTGGGGTGGTTCGTGCTTCGCAAGATAATCCGCATCACAAAGGTCCATCACATAACATCCATCGCCGACTTCATCTCATCCAGATACGGCAAGAGCCATCTCCTGGGCGGTCTGGTTACGGTTATCGCGGTGGTCGGGATCATGCCCTACATATCGCTACAGCTTAAGGCGGTGTCGATAAGCTTCAACGTACTCCTGCAATACCCGGAAGTCATAACCCCGGCCAACATAGGCAGCGTTCCGGTGCTTGGCGACACGGCGCTTTATGTGGCGCTGATTATGGCCGCCTTCTCCATTCTGTTCGGAACCCGCCACATCGACGCCACCGAGCATCACGAAGGGATGGTCGCCGCCATCGCCTTCGAATCGGTGATCAAGCTTATTGCCTTCCTGGCCGTCGGGATTTTCGTCACCTTCGGAATATTCGAGGGATTCGGAGACCTTTTCGGAAAGGCCGCCGAGGATCCTGAACTGCGGCGCCTTATGACCATGGAGAAGGCCGGCACCAATTGGGTGACCCTGACCTTCCTTTCCATGGCCGCCATAATATGCCTGCCCAGGCAGTTTCAGATGACGGTGGTCGAGAATACCGACGAGAGCCACATCGACAAGGCGATGTGGCTGTTCCCCCTTTACCTGTTCGCCATCAACCTGTTCGTCCTGCCTATCGCATTCGGCGGCCTCCTTCACTTTCCCGGCGGCGGCGTTGACGCCGACACCTTCATGCTGGCCCTTCCGATGTCCGAAAAACAGCAATGGCTGGCCCTTCTGGTCTTTATCGGCGGGCTTTCGGCGGCCACCGGCATGGTTATCGTCGCCGCGGTCACCCTGTCCACCATGATATGCAATGACCTGGTTATGCCCGTGCTGCTGCGTTTCGCGTGGCTGCGCCTGACCGAACGCAGGGACCTTTCGGGGCTGCTTCTGGGCATCCGCCGGGGCGCCATAATTTTGATTTTGCTGCTCGGTTATCTCTATTTCCGCCTGATCGGCGAATCCTACACCCTGGTCACCATCGGCCTCGTCTCGTTCGCCGCCGCCGCCCAGTTCGCGCCGGCCATATTCGGCGGCATATTCTGGAAGGGAGGCTCCCAGAAGGGAGCCGTCGCCGGCCTCACCGCCGGTTTCCTGATCTGGACCTATACCCTGCTTCTGCCTTCTTTCGCGCGCTCGGGCTGGCTGCCCGAAGCCTTCATCGAACACGGCGCGTACGGGGCCGAACTGTTAAGGCCATACGCCCTGTTCGGCCTGGAAGGAATGGACCACATATCGCACTCCCTGTTCTGGAGCATGCTGGCCAACATAGGGGCCTATGTATGGGTATCGCTGTTGGGACGCCAA
>JAZFTA010000077.1:0-3571 GCA_036446415.1 Rhodospirillales bacterium
TTGCCCGAGGCGATGGCGATTATCGACTTGACGCCCGGCATCATGGGCTTTTCCCCGTCCTCCCCGGAACCGGGGCCAGGGCCGTTGGCGGCGGATTTACTTTCGGCGGTAAGGACCACGCTGGCCGCCGTCACGCCGTCAACGGCCAGCACCGCTTCCTCGGCCTCCTTGCGCAGGGGCTCCAGATGGGGTCCGCGTTGGGGATCGACCTCTATGGCGAAGGAGACGTGGCCGTCCTTAACCCTAAGTCCCGAAACCATATTTTGGCCTACTATGTCCCGGCCGTTGTCCCTGACCTGGGCCAGCGCGTCGAGTATCTTTTGTTGGGTAACCTGCGGCATACTTGAAAACTCCGTTGATTCAGACGATATTCTTGTTTATTGGGGGCCATGGGCTCCATGGGCGCTATTGCCGAGCCCGACAAGCTATCCTATATGTCTGGCTATTCGTAGCCGGAATTTTCAGCTTCCAGATAATTTTTTTGTTTTTTGAGCCAACAGGCGGATTTTAAGGAGGAATATTGTTATGGCGTGGAATCCACAAGGCGGCGGCCAGGGACCATGGGGCCAGGGAGGCTCGGGCGGCGGCCCACGGCCCCCCGACATCGAGGAAATCCTGCGCCGCGGCCAGGAGAGCTTCAAGAAAATCCTGCCCGGCGGCATGGGCGCTTCGCGCGGATTGCTGCTGGCCGTGCTGGTGGTGGCGGCGCTGTGGCTGGCCAGCGGTTTTTACAAGGTCGAGCCCGACGAACTGGGTGTCGAGATGGTCTTCGGCGAGATGAAAAGCACCCGGCCGCCGGGCCTCAACTACAACTGGCCGGGACCCATCGGCATGGTGCTCAAGCCCAAGGTCACGGCAATCAACAGGATCGACGTCGGCTACCGTTCGGCCGGCACCGGCGCCGGGGGAAGAACCCAGCCGACCCGCATCGTGACCGAGGAAAGCCTGATGCTGACCGGCGACGAGAACATAATCGACATCCGCTTCGCCGTGTTCTGGAAGATCGACACCCGCATTCCCAAGGAAGGGGGAAACAGTGACAACCTGCAAGGGGTGCGCAATTTCCTGTTCAACATCCGCAATCCCGAACTGACCGTTAAGAACGCCGCCGAGAGCGCCATGCGCGAGATCATCGGCAAGGGCCAGTTCGAGGACGCCCGGACCCAGGGCCGGACCCGCATGGCCGGCGAGGCCAAGGACCTGATACAGGTTATCCTGGACCGTTACGGGGCCGGCATCGAAGTGACCAGCGTCCAGGTCCAGAACGTCGACCCCCCGGCCAACGTCATCGGCGCCTTCCGCGACGTCCAGGTGGCGCGCGCCGACATGGAACGCAAGGTCAACGAGGCCGAGGACTACAAGAACGAAGTGATCCAGAGGTCCCGGGGCGAGGCGGCCCGGATAGTCTTCGCCTCGGAAGGATACAAGCAGGAGAAGGTCTCCCTGGCCACCGGCGAGGCGCAACGCTTCCTGTCCGTTTACGAACAGTACAAGGTTGAAAAGGGCATAACCCGGCGCCGGTTGTACCTGGAAACCATGAAGGAAGTCTTGAAAGGCATGGATAAGATCATCATCGACAATTCCAGTGGCGGCTCCGGGGTGGTGCCGTACCTTCCCTTGAACGAATTGACCCGCGGCCAGCCCGCGGCCGCCAGGTAGGGAGGACGGATCAATGAAAAGAACAGGTATGATCCTCGGCGCCATTGTCGTCATTCTCGGTTTCATAGGGTTTTCGGCCGTCTTCACGGTGTTTCAGACCGAACAGGCCCTGGTCCTGCAATTCGGCGAACCCAAGCGGCTGATAACCAAGCCGGGGCTGGCCTTCAAACTGCCTTTTGTCGAAAACGTGGTGTTTTTCGACAAGCGGGTCCTCGACTACGACGTCAGGGAACAGGAAATCCCGACCCTCGACCAGAAGCAACTGCTGGTCGACGCCTTCACCCGCTACCGCATCGTCGATCCGTTGAAGTTCTTCCAGACGGTGACCACCGAGCGGGGCATGGAATCGCGCCTCGACAGCATCGTCAGCGCCAACTTGCGGGCCGTTTTCGGCAAGGCGACCCTGGCCGTGGTGCTGACCCCCAAGCGGGCCCTGCTGATGAACACCATCTTCGAGAGGGTCCAGACCGAGGGCGGCCGATTCGGCATCGACGTCATCGACGTGCGTCTCAAGCGCGTCGACCTGCCCGACGAGAACAGCCAGGCCATCTACCGCCGCATGCAGACCCAGCGCGAACAGGAAGCGCGCAATTTACGGGCCGACGGCGACCGCCGCGCCAAGACCGTGCGCGCCGACGCCGACAAGCAGGCGACGGTGATCAAGGCGAAGGCCCAGATGAAGGCGGAAATCACCATGGGCCAAGGCGAAGCCGAGGCCCAGGCGATCTATAACGACGCCTTCGGCCGGGACCCTTCGTTCTTCGATTTCTGGGTCTCCATGAACGCCCTCAAGGAGGGCCTTACCGGCGACACCACCCGCTATATCGGTCCGCCGGCAGGAGACTTCTACCGTTACTTCGGCGATATCCAGGGCGGTGAAAAGAAATAGCCTCTTGGCGTGACTTTGAGGATTGCCGGGGCGGGAATTGAACGGTCATGTCTGATCTGATAACCGCTCTCGGATTGGCCTTGGCCATAGAAGGGGCGCTTTACGCCTTGTTTCCCGAAGGCATGAAAAGGGCGATGCACAGCCTGCTCGAACAGCCGCCGGGCAACCTAAGGGTGGCCGGGCTGTTCGCCGCCACCCTTGGGGTCGGCATCGTATGGCTGGTCAAGGGGTGAAAAGAGGAAATGGCTAGGGTCTTATCGTCTTGGATCGAAACGATCCTTAGACGTGAATAAGCCCCTAAGTATATGAATTAGAGGGCGTAACACGTTTCAAATTGTAACGATTTGAAACGATCGCACTCTAAGGGTGGGACAAGAAAGCGGGCGAGGCAATAATCGCCGGGGCAATAATCGCGGGAATGTGAACAATCGCCACGGTTTATCCAGGCAATGACACAGTTCGGACAAATTCATGCCCCATATGGCGGATAGGAAAATTCCCGCCTCCGCCTTGAAAGGCGGGGTTGACAAGACTAAATGGATTACCGGCGGTAACGCCGGGTGAATGAAAGAAGAAGGAATATTAAAGTCATGAGCGTTTTCACGGTTAACCCTGTCCGCAAGCCGGTTAAGGCCATTGGCCGCGCACGGCCCCATCCCCATGCCTGGCTGATCGCCGTCCTGCTGGCTTTGGGGGTCCTGACCGGCCCGCTTGCCGGCCAGGCGAAAGCGGCCCCGGACAGCTTCGCCGATCTGGCCGAAAAGCTGCTTCCGGCGGTGGTCAACATCTCCACCACCCAGGTGATCGAAGGCCGGGGCGGAGTGGAGATTCCCAATATCCCCCCCGGCTCGCCGTTCGAGGACTTCTTCAAGGATTTCCTTGAACGCAACCGCCCGCAGAATAAAAGCAAGCGGAAGGCCACCTCGCTCGGTTCCGGTTTCATCGTCGATCCCAGGGGATATGTGGTGACCAACAACCACGTCATCCAGGACGCCGATGAAATCCACGTCATACTTCAAGACA
>JAZFTA010000078.1:0-3694 GCA_036446415.1 Rhodospirillales bacterium
CCGCCTGGAGCCGGCCCTGGACCTGCTGGCCCGTATCGATATCGAAGCGCCTTTGAATGTCTTCGACCTTGGCTGCGGCGCCGGCGCCGTAACCAGGATTATCGCCGAGCGGTGGCCTTCGGCGAACGTTACCGGAGTTGACGCCTCGGCCCAAATGCTGGAAAGGGCCGAAGAAACTGAAATTACCGGCATCAAATGGCATCCAGCCGATATCGCCGAATGGTCGCCGGCCTCGCCGGCCGACCTGATTTTTTCCAACGCGGCGCTGCACTGGCTGGACGGCCATGACGGCTTGTTCGCCCGGCTTGCCGGCTATCTAAATCCCGGCGGCGTGCTGGCCGTGCAGATGCCCCGTAATTTCGACCAGCCGTCCCACACCTGCATGGCCCTGGCGGCCCGGTCCGGCCCCTGGCGGGATAAGCTGGAAGATGTTCTGAGGCCAAACCCGGTCGCTTCTCCCCAAGCCTATGAGGAAATCCTGGGGCCGCTGGTCGACTCGCTCGACGTTTGGGAAGAGGTCTACGAGCATTTATTCGAGGGCGCCAATCCTGTTGTCGAGTGGATAAAGGGGACGTCGCTCAGGCCCCTTTTGGAGGCCCTTAAGGGCGATGAGCGCCAAGCTTTCCACGATGCATACGCCGCCCTGGTCGCCAAGGCATATCCCAAGAGACCGGACGGCAGGACCCCATACCCCATGCGCCGCCTGTTCATCGTCGCCGTTCGCTAGAGTGGGTCAAGATTGATTCCTATCAATCTTGACCCACTCTAGTTGTTTAATCCCCCATCGCCACGCCCTCGCGGCGGGGATCGGCGCCGCCGGTAAGGCCGTCATCCGTGGCCCGAATGCCGTGCAGTCCGCTGTTAAGGGGCTTGATCAACACCTCATGGCCCCATTCCTCAAGGACCGGTTTCAATGCCTCGATCGGCGTGCCTTCCTCAATCTCGGTAGGGCCGTTGCGGTTGACGAAATGGGGCAGGTCGATGGCCCGCTGGATGTCCAGGTTCCAATCCAGGGCGGCGATGATGGTCTTGGCCACATAGCCGATGATCCTGGACCCGCCCGGCGAGCCGATGGCCATGACGACCTTGCCCGAGCCGTCGAAGACCAGGGTTGGCGACATGGAACTTCTCGGCCGCTTCGAGGGCTCGGCCCGGTTGGCTACCGGGGCCGCGTCCCGGTTGGGGATGAAGGAGAAGTCGGTCAGCTGGTTGTTGAGCAGGAAGCCGTTGGTCATAAGCCTTGAGCCGAAGGCGCTTTCTATGCTCGACGTCATCGACACCGCGTTGCCTTGCCCGTCAATGACGCTTAGGTGGGTGGTCGACAGGCCGCCTTCGGAGTAATCGGCGCCGAGCCTCGGTCCGGCGCCGAGGCCCGGCATTCCCGGTTGGGCCTTGCCGATGCTTGCCTTGGCCGATATTTCCCCGGCCCTGAGGCTGAGGTATCCGGGATCAAGCAGGCCGGCCGAGGGAACCGGAACGAAATCGGGGTCGGCGATATAGGTGTTGCGGTCGGCGAAGGCCAGCCGGCTGGCCTCGGCCACCAGGTGTATGGCCTTGGGGTCGTAAGGCTTCATCGCCGCCAGGTCGAAATTCTGAAGGATGCCGAGTATCTGCAAGGTGGTAATGCCGCCCGACGACGGCGGCCCCATGCCGCATATAAGCCAAACCCTGTAAAAAAGGCATACCGCCTCGCGCTTGACCGCCTTGTAGGCGCCAAGGTCGGCGGCCCGCATTCCACCCGGACTTATCGGGGAATTGCGGACGGTCGCGGCTATGTCGCTGGCCATGGGGCCGTTGTAAAAGGCGTCGGCTCCGCCCTCGGCTATCCGGCGAAAGGCCTCCCCAAGCGGCCGGTTGAATATCAGGGAGCCGGCCTTCCTGGCTTCGCCGTTTTCCAGGAAATAGGCCGCCGCCGGCTCGAATTTCCCAAGGTGTTCGTCCTTGGCGATCATCTCATGCAGGCGCCTCGACACCTCGAACCCTTCCTCGGCCAGCTTTATCGCCGGCTCGAACAGCCTTTCCCAGGGCAGGCGGCCGTGTTCCTTATGGGCCATTTCCAGCATCCTGAGCAGCCCCGGCACGCCGACCGAAAGGCCGCCGAGGACCGCCTCGTAAAACTTCTTAGGCTTTCCCCGCCCGTCCAGGAACATGTAGGGATGGGCCGAGGCCGGCGCCGTTTCGCGGCCGTCATAGGAGGCTATTTCACCTCTCTTGGCTGAATAATGGACAAGAAAGCCTCCGCCGCCGATGCCCGATGATTGGGGCTCCACCAGGTTAAGCACCATCTGGGCGGCGATCGCGGCGTCGACGGCGGCGCCGCCGGCCCTGAGTATTTCCAGTCCCGCCTGGCCGGCCAGGGGGTGGGCGGCGGAGATCATGTAGCTGTCCGCCCTGACCGGAGGGTTCGACGGCATTAGTTCGAGATTTATGGTTGGCGGGGCTTTTTTTTCGGCGGCTTTTTCGGCGGCGGCCGGTTCTTGGGCTTGTTTAGCGGTTTCGCCGGTTTCGCAGGCGCCCAGCAAGGCCGCCGACAGCATCAAGGCGCCCAGGCCCGCCTGTTTCAATATATACAGGCCGCCGATGTTAACTTGGCGGAACATACCCTCTTCTCCTCATGCCTCCATGCTAGCCCGATATGACCCGGCTTGTAAGTGGATACGATTGTAAACGGCCTTGAGAAATTTCCATAAACAGCCGGTTAGCGTAAAAACCTGTTAGAATTGTCAACAGGCCCTAAGGGACAGACCGGTGGACGCTTCATCAATAGCCGAACAGTTCGCATCCCTGGAGATGGTGTTGCTGATGGTTTTGTTCGGCGGCGTGGTTTACTGGGCGTTCCGCAAGAAAAGGCGGGACCGTTCCGGCGGCGACGATCCTGGGGATGATTAAAAAAGTTAACGCTCCTTGGTATAAGGTCTAAAGTCTCGGCGCTTTTTAAGAGGATAGTAGCTTTGAGCCATCCAACCAAAACTGAACGCGTCACCGTGCCCCAGCTGAGGGCCCGAAAGGGCAAGGAGCGGCTGGTCTGCCTGACCGCGTATACCAGCCTGACGGCGGTCCTTCTCGATGATCACGCCGATCTTCTGCTGGTCGGCGATTCGCTGGGCATGGTCCTTTACGGCATGGACAACACCATCGGCGTGACGCTCGATATGATGATCGCCCACGGCCGGGCGGTCATGCGGGGATCGAAAAAAACCTGCGTCATCGTCGATATGCCTTTCGGCTCCTATCAGGAATCGCCTCAAGCCGCCTACCGAACGTGCGCCCGGGTGATGAAGGAAGTGGGCTGCCAGGGGGTAAAGCTGGAAGGCGGCGTCGAGATGGCCGAAACCATCCGATACCTCACCGAACGCGGAATTCCGGTGCTCGGCCATGTCGGGCTTCTTCCCCAATCGGTCAACATGGCCGGCGGCTTCCGCTCACGGGGCCGCGACGAGAAGGAAGCCGACGCCATCATGGCCGACGCCAAGGCGGTGGACCAGTCCGGGGCCTTCGCCATGGTCATCGAGGGCACCTTCGAGCCCTTGGCCCGCGAGATCACAAAAACCGTGAAGGTGCCGACCATCGGCATCGGCGCCTCGCCGGCTTGTGACGGCCAGATTCTGGTGACCGAGGACCTGGTCGGCCTGTTCACCGATTTCAAGCCCAGGTTCGTCAAGCGTTACGCCGAGTTGGGCAAGCAGATATACGA
>JAZFTA010000079.1:0-2668 GCA_036446415.1 Rhodospirillales bacterium
ACGGCGCCGATCTGGTTGCGGTTGACGTAGGCGTTGCCGACCGGGAGCCTTTCACTGATGTAGCGGACAGTGGCGTCGATCCGGCTGTGAATACCCAAGGTCAAACCGTATCCGGTTTTATTTACTTCCTCGATGACATCGTCCAGACGGTCGGCGCCATAGGTAATGACGTGAAGGATCGGGCCGAACACCTCGCCTTCGAGAAGGCTCAGGCGGGCGATGCGAAAAGCCCTGGGCGCGAAGAAGTAGCCATGCCCGCAATCATCACCCAACGGGGCCCGGCATAACAACTCCCCTTCCCTTTCCATTCTTTGGGAATGGGATTTGAGCATGTTCAGGGCATCGGCGTCGATCACCGGACCGATGTCCGTGGACAGCATTGCCGGGTCGCCCACGCTCAACTCCTCGGTCGCCCCGGCCAGCATTTCCATTATGCGGTCCGAAACGTCGTCCTGCACGAACAGCACCCGCAGCGAGGAACAACGCTGGCCGGCGCTCATAAAGGCGGAAGACACGACGTCCTCGATCACCTGTTCGGGCAGGGCCGAGGAATCGGCGATCATCGCGTTCTGGCCGCCGCTTTCGGCGATCAACGGAATGATCGGGCCGGGCCTGGAAGCCAGGGAACGGTTTATCAGGCCCGCCGTTCCGGTGGAGCCGGTAAAGGCGACGCCCGAAATTCGGGGATCGGCCACCAAGGTTGCGCCGACGCCTGGTCCGTCGCCGGGCAGCAGATTAAGAACCTCCTTGGGAACGCCCCCCTGGTGCAGAAGACGGACCGCCAGCATGGCGATCAGCGGAGTCTGCTCGGCCGGTTTGGCGATCACCGCGTTGCCGGCGGCCAACCCCGCCGCGGCCTGGCCGGTGAAAATGGCCAGGGGAAAGTTCCAGGGACTGATGGTGAGAAATACGCCCCGTCCATGCAGGGACAGGTGGTTGTCCTCGCCGGCCGGACCGGGCATGGCCTGGCTTGCCTCGAAATCGGCCCGCCCCCGGTGAGCGTAATAGCGGCAGAAGTCGGCCGCCTCGCGGACCTCGGCCAGGGCGTCGGGAATCGTCTTTCCGGCCTCGCGGACCAGGCAGGCCATCAACTCGGCCCTGTTTTCCTCGATCAGGCCGGCCGCCATCTCAAGGCATCGGGCCCTCTCGGAGGCCGGGGTCCGATCCCAACCCGGGGCCGCCCCGGCGGCGCTTGCAAGGGCCCTCTCCATATCCTTGGGCGTCGCCTCCGAGACACGCCCCACCTCACGGCGGCGGTCGGTGGGATCGAAGAGCGGCTTTTCGCCGCCCCCCGAACTTTCCTTACCATCGATCAGCGGGGCGGCCCGCCACGAGGCGTTAACCGCCTCCATATCGCTTTTAAGGGCCCGCAGATGGGCCGGCTCGGCCAGATCCAAACCCCTTGAATTAAGGCGCTCGGGATAAAAAAGATGCTTAGGCTTTGGGATGCGGGGATGGGGGATTGCTTCAAGCCCCACGATCCTGGCCACCGGATCGGCGATTATGTCGTCGATGGGAAGTTTATTATCGACCATACGGTTGACGAACGAGGTGTTCGACCCGTTCTCAAGAAGCCTCCTCACCAGGTAGGCAAGCAGGTTCTCGTGCGAGCCGACCGGCGCGTAAATCCGGCATGGATAGATTTGACCCTCGCCTTCGGCAATCTGCTCGTAAAGCAGCTCACCCATGCCGTGAAGACGCTGGAATTCCATTTCCCTGTTTTGGCCCGACATTTCCCCGGCCATTTCCACGACCGCCGCCAGGGTATGGGAGTTATGGGTGGCGAACTGGGGATAAAAAACATCTCCGTGCTTCAATATCTTCCTGGCGCAGGCCAGGTATGAAACGTCCGTCGAGGCCTTGCGGGTGAATACCGGATAGCCGTCCAGTCCCAACACCTGGGCCCGTTTGATCTCGGAATCCCAATAGGCCCCCTTGACCAGCCTTAAGGGGATACGCCGGCCAAAGCCCCAGGCCAGTTCCCCCAGCCAGCCGATAACCGCCCAGGCCCGTTTCTGGTAGGCCTGGACCGCCATGCCCAAGCCCTCCCAGTTGCCAAGGGCTCGGTCTGAATACACCGCCTCGAACACATCGAGCATTATCTCCAGCCGGTCCGATTCTTCGGAATCAACGCAAAGGCCGATGTCCGCCTCGGCGGCAAGCACCGCCAGGTCCTTCAGCCGGGGAACCAGTTCGCCGAGCAGGCGCCGGCCCTGGGCGAACTCGAAACGGGGGTGCAGGGCCGACAGCTTTACCGAAATCCCGGGTCCCCCGACCGGCCCCAGCCCGGCGCTCTTTTCGCCGAGGGCGGCAATGGCCTTGGCGTAGGCCTCGAAGTAGCGCCCGGCGTCCCCTTTCGTATGCGCCGCCTCGCCGAGCATGTCATATGAGTACCTGTATCCCCTGCTTTCCATCTCCAAGGCGCCCTCCAGCGCCTCTTCGATGGTCCGGCCCAGCACGAACTGGTTACCGATTATGCGCATCGAGTGGAGCATCGCCTGACGGATCAGCGGCTCGCCGCTTTTGGCCACCAGGCGGTGAACAAACGAGCCAATGTCCCTGACTTCATCATCCAGTTTTATGACCCGCCCGGTTAGCATCAGGGCCCAGGTCGAGGCGTTGACCAACAAGGATTCGCTATGGCCCAGGTGGCCTTGCCAGTCGGCCT
>JAZFTA010000080.1:0-4720 GCA_036446415.1 Rhodospirillales bacterium
AGGCCATACTCGATGGCGGTGGCGCCGGATTCGTCGTTCAGAAACATGGTGAGTTCGCTATACATAATTCCCTCCTATATGGATCGTGATAAATCAATCAACGTACATATATATTGTAGTAATAATTAGATATTGTCAAAACTTTTATTTGTTAGTATTTATATCATTATTTTAGATAAAATTTTATTATTTATGTATACATAGTTTATAGTAAATAATAATCATTTTATGACTTTTTCGCTTTCGAAACGATGCGTCTATACTTAAAATTTAGGGAATTTACGGCCGGAAGGTTAGGAGGCGGCGGCGCCGAACCCGCTGGACAGTTGATTGGTGGCGAAGGTTGGAAAGGTTATGCCGTCGGGGAAACCGGGAAATCCTCTCAGCATAAGGTAGCGGTGAACCAGTCCGTCCAGCCGCACGGTGACAAGCGGCAGAATTCCGCCCGGCGTCGCGGCGTCGCCGAGGCCGCTGTCGGAATAGGTGATCCTTACATTGCCGGCCTGAATGGCCGGAAGGATGGCCCGCATTTCCCCGACCACCGCATCGAAGACGGAGGGGTCCGCAACCGCCGCGCCGGTGCATATGACGCCGCCCCCCGAAGACGCGCATTCAATGACGGAACCGGAAACAAAGCCGCCGACGTCGGCGATAGGAGGGCTTATCGCCGCCATCCTGGCCCCCCGCCTGGTCGCTTCGCCGGCCCGGTGGTAATCGAAAACGGCCAGGGTGAATTCCAGGATGCCGAGGGAAATCAGCATCAGGACCGGAATCAGAAAGGCGAATCCGATCATCGCCTCGCCGCGATCATCGCCAACCAGCCATGATTTTCTAATCGCCGATATAGGCCTGCTCATGAGAAGTCCTGATGGTGAAGTTGTCGATGCCGACAAAGGCCATAAGGTTGCCGGCCATGGGAACGTATGGAACCGAGGCCTCGAAGCGGTATACCGGCACAATGTCGCCGCCCAGGGCGAAATCGGTGGTGGTGATGTCGACCGCCGCCGCCGGATCCGACCAGCCGGGAACCAAAAAGGGGCCGGAGCCGTCGATGGTGCCGGTCATGACCAGGTTCCGGGCCGCGGTCCGGGCCGATGGGCTTAGGGGGGCCGAATTTCTGGCCGCGAACAGGGCCCCGGCCCGCAACCCCTTTTCCACCGCGTTGGCCTGAAAATAGGCGCGTCCGATCTCGCTCATCCCGGAAAGAACCACCAACAGCAACGGCGCCATGAAGGCGAATTCTATGACCGCATTGCCTTTGACGTTCTGTATCAGTTTATTCAACGAGTCTGACATTGGCGTGAAAATCCGGATCGTTGGTGGTGGTTATGGGGCGGACGACCTCGCCGTATATTCCGCCCGCCGGTTCATCGGCTACCGCCTCGGTTATGAACAATTCCACATAGTCGCCGTTTGACGGATAGGTATGGCTGCCGCTGACCCCCTCGGCGACGCATTGCAGGACCGCGACCTGGACCAGACGCCTTGAGTAACCGTTGGCCGCCACCGGGCTCGAGGGTACGCCGTCGAAGTCCGGGTCGTCGGGGTTCAGGGGATCAACGGGGATGTCGGCCCCCGGCGGCGTCACAATGGTGAAACCGTCCGGCGGGGTTCCTTCTATCGGATAGACGGTCTGGCCGCCGTTGCGGGCGAATTCCAGCCCCAGCTCAAAAAGATATACCTGATAGCGCGACGCTCCCAGCAACTGGGCGGGAGGGGCGCCGCCATGGCGGGCCGCCCAATAGGCGTCCATATCCCATGTCCCCGATCCGACGACGATCGTGGGATCCAACTCAACGTCGCCGTCCTTGGGGTAATTGATGACGTTGGGAGCCGGGTAAGGAAGCCCGCCGGGAAGATCGAAACGGGCGTTGACGCCGTTCTGCACCTTGTTGGTCCTGACCCCGGGGGCGGTGCCTACGTCCAGGGTATAGCAATCCTCGGGCTCGACCGCCGCCAGGGCTTCCTCTATATCGCTGGCCCCTACGCCGCCGTCGGGCAGGGCGAGGAGGCCGTAATTTCCGGGCATCCAACCGCCGCCGCCGTTTATGGGGGGTTTAAGCTGGATCTGGCGGCCGGCGTTTTGAGGCAACGACAGGTCCAGCGACGGATCGCCTTCCGAAGGATCGCAAATCATCAACGGCGGGGCGTGGCAGATGAACGGATTGGTCCCGGCCACCGCCGAGGAACTCATAACCTTGGAGTTCGAGGTGGAGGAAAAATCAAGCAACGGCGAAAAAATGAAATCCACCCGCTTGGGATTGAGGATGACCTCGATGAACTTGCTGTCCTCGTCGCCGGTGGCCACGACCCGGCTTGGGGCGATCTGGCTGAAGAAACCGACCCCCTGAATCGCCAAATCGCCGCCGTCGCCGGGGATGGAGCTGACCTGGCTCATGGCGTTCAGGGCGATCAATGATGAGCGGGACCGCGCCCCGTCCTTGCCGTCAAGCTGCGTGGCCCCGGCCATGGCGGCGGCGTCGGCCCGGTTCTGCATCTGCGAGCCCAGGACCGCCAGGCGGCCGAAATCGACGGCCAGGGCGCCGGCCCCGACGGCCAGAAGCAGGAACAACGAGGTATAGACGGCAACGCCGCCCCGTTCGGCGGTGAAAAAGGCTTTGCAGCGGGCTATTACTTGGCAAAAAAACATTTTCATAATACGTAGTATAATATAACTTAGACATACTGTCAATCGTTACATCATTAATAATAAGGACTTACATAAATATACTATATTTTTATTTGTTGATTTAAATAAAACTTTATTTAATTTTTATGAAAACTGTTATTTCTTCCAATGCATTGATTAACGCTCCTTGGTATTACATGTATGTTGACGCTTTATGCTGGCTTTTTGCCGTTCATCGTGGTTGTATCCGCCGCTCATCCATCGGCTCATTAAAGGGGACAGCCATTGAGGCTATTGCGCTATGGACCGGCGGGCGGGGAAAAGCCGGGACTGGTCGACGATGATGGACGGATCCGTGATCTTTCCGGACACATTGACGATATCGACCCGGCGTTTCTGGCCTCCAAGCGCATGAAAAGCCTGGCCGATGTGGAGCCCGCCTCGCTCCCTCTGGTCGAGGGCTCGCCGCGCCTGGGGGTTCCGCTGTCGGGCATCGGCAAGATCGTCGCCGTCGGCCTCAATTACATCGACCACGTCAAGGAAACCGGCGCCAAAATGCCCGACGAGCCGACCCTGTTCACCAAGGCGACGACGGCCCTGAACGGCCCCAACGATCCCATAATGCTGCCCAAGGGGTCTACCCATGCCGACTGGGAAGTCGAACTGGCGGTGATAATCGGCAACACGGCCCAGTATGTTGATGAGGAAGAAGCCCTGGATCACGTTTTCGGATACGCCGTAATGAACGACGTTTCCGAACGGGATTTCCAAAAGAACCGCGGCGGCCAGTGGGTCAAGGGCAAGAGCTGCGACACCTTCGCGCCGCTTGGCCCGTGGCTGGTCACCAAGGACGAAGTGCCCGATCCCCAGAACCTCAAGCTGCGGCTTGAACTTAACGGAGTAAGGCGCCAGGACGACAACACCTCCTCGATGATGCGCCCAGTTGGGTTCCTGATCGGCTACATAAGCCGCTTCATGACCCTGATGCCGGGCGACGTGGTCATAACCGGCACCCCGTCCGGCGTCGGCATGGGATGCGATCCGCCGGAGTTCCTAAAACCCGGCGACGTGCTTAGCCTAAGTGTCGAGGGCCTGGGCGAACAGCGTCAGGAAGTCATCGCCTGGAAGGCCGGATAAAGAATATAAAGGGCGCGGCGGATTTCTCCACCGCGCCCCTGTTCATGATTTACCGAAGCCGGCCGTTCAGGCGGCCTTTTTCGACGAGCCTGCGATCAGCTTCTTGGCCTTCCCGGCAAGGCTTGCCGGCGCCCCGGTCTTGATCTCGATGGTGCGGGGTTTCAGTTCTTCCGGCACCTCGCGGACCAGGTCCACATGAAGCAGGCCGTTTTCAAGGGTCGCGTCCTTGACCTTGATGTGACCGGCCAGGTCGAAGCGGCGCTCGAAAGCGCGCCTGGCGATGCCGCGATGGAGATACGCCGCGTCCTCGTCGTTGGCCGCCGATTTGCCGGCAATGGTCAGGGTGTCCTCCTTGACGGTGACGCCGATGTCGCCGGGGCCGAAGCCGGCCACCGCCATGGTGATGCGGTAGGCGTCCTCGCCGAGAGTGACGATGTTGTAGGGCGGATAGGAAATGGCGGCCTCGCTGGTCCGCATGGCGCCATCCATCAGATGGGCCAAGCGGTCGAAGCCGACGGTCGAACGGAACAGGGGGGAGAAATCAAAGGTACGCATGAGCATATCCTCCTTTTGGAGCAACATGGGTTTTCAAGGGCCCGCCATCATGGCCGGACCCCAACTCTATGTTCGGCGGAGACCCTTAAATAAGGCATCCCCGTCCAATAGTTATTTAGGTATGGTAATTGTCGCTGTCAAGGCCGTCAGGCAAGGTTTTTTCAACAAAAAACCACTGAATTTCAATAGTTTATGTTAGGCGTTCACTCCAAGGCAGGAGATCACGGGCCCCCGGTTATCCCAGGAAAATCAACAAACAGGCACATTGGCGGCAAGCCCGCCTTGTCCGGTGTCCTTGTATTTCTCCCCCATGTCCCGGCCCGTTTCCCACATGGTTCTAATAACCGCGTCAAGGGATACGTGATGCACCCCATCGCCGCGCATGGCGAGGCGCGCCGC
>JAZFTA010000081.1:0-2345 GCA_036446415.1 Rhodospirillales bacterium
CTAGAAGTCCTTGAAGGGGTTAAGGCCGATACCGTCGATGATCTCCACATAGTCGTCGATCATCTTGCCGACCGATGCGGAGTCCGAGATTGATACATTCATGGTGACCACCCTTTCCTTTTCCAGCATCATGCTCTCAAGGGTCTCACCGATATTTGAGATACGATCCTCGGCCAGGGCGCTGCCCTTGACGAAGTGGCACTGGTAATCGTCGCCCGACTTGCAGCCCATCAGGATGATGCCGTCGTAACCGGTCGCCAGCGCATCGGAAGCGCACAGGACGCTGACCGAACCAAGGCAGCGGACCGGGATTATGCGGACATTGGCCGAGTACTGGTGGCGGGCCGCGCCGGCCATGTCCAAGGCCGGATAGGCGTCGTTCTGGCAGGCCAGGATGAGAATGCGCGGTTTCTCCTCGAATTCATCGGGAATTTCCACCGCCTTGGCCATGGATGTGAGCATTTCGACGGAATAGTTGTCGAAGCTTATGGTGCGGACCGGGCAGGCCCCCATGCAGGTGCCGCACCGCCTGCACCGGGTCGGATTGATGACCGGGAAATCTTCCTCGTTTTCGTCGATCGCCCCGAACGGACACTCGACGGTGCAGCGCCGGCACTTGGTGCAGGGATCTAGGCCGATCTTGGGGAATGACAGGTCGCCCGAGCGCGGGTGAAGGGCCCGCCCTTCCTTGACGTTGCGTATGGCCTGGATGGCCTTCAGGGCCGCCCCGGTGGCGTCCAGCGCCGTTTCCGACAGGTCCATGGGGCGGCGCACCGGGCCGCAGGTGTAGATGCCGGTGCGCCGGGTTTCATAAGGGAAGCATATGTAGTGGGAGTCGGAAAAACCGTCGGCCAGGATCGGCAGATGCGGACCCTGGCGGTATTGCAGGTTGAGCACCGGGCCGCCTTCGGGCAGGGCCGGCTCGGGGGTATCGGGGGGGGGAGAGGAGGGGGCCTCGGCCGCGTCCCCTTCGCCGATGTAACCGGCGACGGCGATAGGCGCCATGGGATCGATGTCGGCCTTCAAAGGCGTCAGCTTCTCCTCATCCAGTTCGATCGCCGGTTGGTCCACGTTGGTCGAGTTGGGAACCATGCCGGTGGCCAGCACCACCATGTCCAGCCCGCTGATCGGCGTCTCCTCGCCGAGAAAGGCGTCTTCGATGGTTACCATGAGTTCGGCGTCGACCGACTTGACCTCGCCCTTGACGAAGATCACGCCGGCTTCCTGGGCGGCCCGGTAATGTTCCTCGGCTAGGCCCGGCGTGCGCAGTTCCTGGTAGATCACGTAAACCATGATCTGGGGGTCGGATTCCAGCAATTGCAGGGCCTGCCTGATCGAGGCGCCGCAGCAAACGGTGGAGCAGTAGGCCAGGTGCTCGGGGTCCCGGGAGCCGGCGCACTGGATAAAGGCGACCGTCTTGGGAGGCTTGCCGTCGGACTTGCGGGCCAGCGGCGCGGTAGCCAGCATTTCATCCAGCTCGACGCCGGTAACCACGTCGGGCGAGGCGCCGTAGCCGAGATGACCCAATTTGGAGGCGTCGTACGGCCGCCAGCCGGTGGCCACGATGATCGCCCCGACGGTCTCCTTGGAGACGGCGCCGCCTTTTAAAAGCTCCACCTCGAACTTGCCGGGCATGCCCGAGGTCTTGGCGACGGTGCAATCGGTCATTACCGTGATGCTGGGTTCCTTCTCCACCGTCCCGATAAGGGCCGGCACCGGGCTATCGCGGAGTCCGCGGTAAGGCGGGGTTTCGGCCAACACCTTCGAGCTAATGCGGGCCATGCCGCCAAGACTGTCCGAACGTTCGATAAGAATCACCTTGCTACCGGCCTTGGCGGCCTCGTTGGCGGCCGTCATCCCGGCCAATCCGCCCCCCACCACCAGGAGGGTTTCCGAGAACCCGCCTTCCTTCCAGGGTTCGGGCAGGGTGATCCTGTCGGCCTGGGTTATGGCCATGCGGAGCTGATCGGCGGCCAGCATCTGGGTATCCTCGTCGTTCGCCGGGTGGCACCAGACCACCTGTTCGCGGAGGTTGGCGCGGACCACCTGAACGCCGTCGAGGCTGAACCTGTCGCTCATCACCCTGGGCGAACAGGCGGCGATGACCGCCTTGTCGACGCCGCCGTTCTCGATATCGCCGGTAATCGTCTTTAGCCCTTCCTCGCCGCACAGGTGGTCGTGCCGCTTGCAGAGGGGAATCTTGAACTCGTCGGCCGCGACCTTCTCCAGGCCGTCGAGGTCGATGGCCTCGCCGATGCCGCATCCGCCGCAAAGGTAAACGCCGGTTTTCAGGTTTTCACTCATTGACCGGCTCCGTCCACCGCCTGGATGGCCTTGAGGGCCGC
>JAZFTA010000082.1:0-2272 GCA_036446415.1 Rhodospirillales bacterium
CCCGCCCTAAAGAGACTTACCCTCTCCCCTAGGGGGTGTTCCCAATTGAACCGGCAAAAACCATCCTAGGCGTCCCCCAAATAGCTTTATCCGGCATTCGATTGACCGGAGAGGGGGGGAATTCCAGGGGCCAAGCGCAAGCACCGAAATGACCAGCAGACAAGCGACAAAAGCCAGGCCGGCCAAGGACGGCGACAAACCGGGACACCACCGCCCCGATGCCCTGATGGTGACCGTCTACATCATGGGCAAGCCCTATACCGTGCCCCAACACGCCACCATCATGCGGGCCATCGAGTACGCCGGCCAGCAGATCATCCGCGGGGCCGGCTGCCGGGAGGGTTTCTGCGGGGCGTGCGGCACCATATACCGCCTTCCCGGCGATTACCGGATATTTTCCGGCCTGGCCTGCACCACCCTCGTCCAGGACGGCATGATAGTCGCCCAGATTCCCGCCTTCCCGGTGCAAAAGGCGATCTACGACATCGAAGAGCTTGAGCCCACCGCCGCCACCATCCAGAAGATTTATCCGGTTGCTTTCCGCTGCGTCGCCTGCAACACATGCACCAAGGTGTGCCCCCAGGGGCTTCAGGTCATGGACTATGTGCAGGCCGCCATTCGCGGCGACATCGAAGCAGTCATGGATCTGTCGTTCGACTGTGTTTGCTGCGGCCTGTGCGCCATGCGATGCCCATCCGATATAGTCCAGCACAAGGTGGGCATACTCGCCAAACGGCTTTACGGGCGCTACCTGCGCAAGGAAAGCAAGGAGGTGGACGCGCGCATCGAGGAAATCCGCGGCGGAGTCTTCGACGCCGAGTACAAGGAACTGATGACGATGAGCAAAAAGAAGCTGGAAAAGAAGTACTACGAAAGGGACATGGAGTAATCAATCCCTTAAAGGAACGGGCTTTCAGGAGTATCGAATGTATCCGGATTATATGGCGGATTCGCTGAAAAAAGTCGTCGGCACGAGAACCAAGAGGCTTGCCCTCGCCAAAACCGGCAAGCCTGTTTTCGCGCCGATGACCGCCAAGGAGCGCCAGAAGGCCCTCGACGATTTCCATCCCGACTATATGGCGGACGCCAAGCGCAAGGTTCACGTCGGCCCCAACGCCGGCGAGGAATTTACCGGGGAAGTGACCGAGATTCTGGAATCCCACTCCTGGATAAAACCGGAACAGATAGACCTCGACAACCCGCATCACGAAACCGATCTTTTGATTATAGGCGGCGGCGGGGCCGGATGCGGGGCCGCCATCACCGCCATGCAGCACGGCATTAACTCGTTCATCGTAACCAAGCTAAGGCTCGGCGATTCAAACTCCATGATGTCCCAGGGCGGAATGCAGGCGGCGACCGCTCCGGCCGACTCCCCCACCACCCACTATCTTGACGCCATCGGCGGCGGCCACTTCACAAACAAGCCGGAACTGGTTCGCGCCCTTACCGAGGACGGGCCGGAAGTGGTCAGGTGGCTGGAGGATCTCGGCGTCATATGGGACAAGATGGACGACGGGTCCATGCAGGTCCTGCATGGCGGTGGAACGTCCAGAAAGAGGATGCATTCGTGCCGCGACTACGTCGGCGCCATCATCATGCGGACCCTGATGGACGAAGTGAAAAACCATCCCGAAAAGGTGACCATCCGCGAATTCCTGCCGGCCGTGGAACTGATCATGGACACCAACGGCAATTGCGCCGGGGCCATCAGCTACAGCCTGGACACCGAGCAGTACCACGTTATCAGGGCCAAGGCGACGCTTGTCGCGACCGGCGGTTTCGGCCGGCTTCACATACGCGGTTTCGCCACCACCAACCATTACGGAGCGACCGGCGACGGCCTGGTCATGGCCTACAGGGCCGGGGTCAAGCTGATGTACATGGACTCGGTCCAATACCATCCCACCGGCGCCGTCTTTCCCGAACAGATCGCCGGCTTCCTGATCACCGAGAAAATCCGCGGGGCCGGCGGCCAGCCGATTAACAGGGACGGAGAGCTTTTCGTCTTCCCCCGCGAACCCCGCGACATAGAAAGCGCCGCCTTCATCCGGGAATGCTCGGAACGCAACATGGGCGTCGAGACCTATACCGAAAGGGTGGGCGTGTGGCTGGATTCCCCGATCATCGACATGATCCACGGCCCCGGCTACATATCCAAACAGTTCCCCGCCATGCACCGCCAGTTCATTCAATACGGGATCGACATGACCAAGGATCCGATGCTGGTCTATCCGTCGCTTCACTACCAGAACGGCGGCATAGAGATTAA